>DATIQP010000590.1:0-26758 GCA_035470765.1 Polyangiaceae bacterium
CAGGGCTTTGGCTTCACCAAGGGCATCGGCGGTCTCGTCGACGAGGCGGGCAACGACTCGTACTTCACCGACCCGGGCGATCCGGCCGTCGGCGGCGATCCGCTCTACCCGAACGCGCAGCTGCCCGGCACGGGCAACACGTCGATGTCGCAGGGCTGCGGAGAGGGCCACCGCCCCGACGCGCCCGACCCCGGCTACCAGTTCGCGGGGGGCATGGGCGTGCTGCGCGACGCGCAGGGCAGCGACACGTACACGACGAGCGTCTTCGGTCAGGCGTGCTCGTTCGCGATGGGCATCGGCATGCTGCTCGAGGGCGGCGGCGACGACACCTACGACGGCCTCTGGTACGTGCAGGGCTCGGCCGCGCACACCGGCATCGCGTACTTCGACGACAAGGCCGGCAACGACAAGTACGATCTGTCCTTCCCGATCCGCGCGACGAGCATCGGCGTCGGCCACGACTTCTCGTCGGTGCTCCACTACGACGAGGGCGGCGACGATCAGTACCACGGCCCGGGCCTCGGGCTCGGCAGCGGCAACGACAACGGCATCGGCATGATGCTCGTCGTCGGCGGCACCGACGTCTTCAACGCCGACTACTTCAACACGCTCGGCGCCGCGCAGGCCGGCGATCTCCAGACCACGTCGCGCCGCACGATCCAGACGCTCGGCGTCTTCGTCAAGGCGAGCGGCGCCGGCTCGTACACGGTGGGCGGCGGCGTCGACGCGGGCTCGTATCCGAACGGGAGCTGGAGCTACGCGCCCGACAACACCGACGGCGGGGCCGACGGCGGCACGCCCAACTACGCCGAGAAGAGCATCGGCATCGATCGCCCTGCGGGCAGCGCGAGCTGGCCCTGATCATTCGTCCTCGCATGAAGATTCGAACCGCGGCCACTGTCACCGCATACGCAGCGCAGGTGCGCTTCTGATGGGAGCCACTTGAAGCAGGGCCCCGTGCAATTCCAGTTGCTCAATGGTGCCATCGAGGTAACGGACGCAACAGGCCGGCTGGTGTGGAGGGGGAAACCCCTGCAGCACCGCGTGAAGTCCGTCATCCCGCTCGCCGGGGAAGATATCTGCATCGTCCTCCTCGATCCGGACGTTCAGCTGAGATCGCATTTCGAGAACGTCGTATGCGTGGACCCACACGGTGGGGTGGTTTGGAGAGCGTCGCTGCCGACCTCCGGAAATGACGACTGCTACCTCGCGCTCGCGTATGAAGGGGGCGCTCTCGTCGCAAACTCGTGGAGCGGATTTCGGGTCCGCATCGACCCACGGGGAGGACGGATTCTGGACGCGGTCTTCACGAAGTAGGACGCCCAACGAGACGCCATGCGTCCCCGCGCTCGGGTTTGACCGGCGAGGCCAATGATTTGGCCGGTGGGGTCAAGGACGGCGACCGCGCGTGTGTCATCATCGGGCCATGCGCGCCTCCGTGTTGGCCTTCGCCCTCTCGCTCCTCGCCGCCGGCTGCAGCTCCGGGAACGAGAACGCCTGCACGGGAGGCGGCCAGGCCCTGAACAAGTGCGCCAACGGCACCACCATCAAGGGCGTCGACGTCTACGAGGGGCAGGGGACGATCGACTGGACCTCGGTGAAGGGCGCCGGCATCGACTTCGCGATCACGCGCGTCAGCGACGGCACCGCGTACCCGGACTCGACCTTCGAGGCGAACTGGGTCGGCATCCAGAAGGCCGGCATGGTCCGCGGCCTGTACCAGTTCTTCCGCCCGGACGTCGATCCCATCGCGCAGGCCGATCTCATGTTCTCCAAGCTCGCCAAGGCCGGCGGTCTGCAGAGCGGCGACCTGCCGCCGGTGCTCGACGTCGAGGTGACCGACGGGCTGTCGGCGTCGCAGGTCCAGACCGCGATGAAGAAGTGGCTCGCCTACGTCCAGCAGAAGACGGGCCGCACGCCCATGATCTACACGGCGGCGTTCATGAGCTCGACCATCGGCACGGGCTTCTCGAGCTACCCGCTGTGGGTGGCGAACTTCGGCGCGACGTGCCCGCTCATGCCGAGCGGCTGGACCGACTGGGTCATCTTCCAGTACGCCGACCACGGCACCGTGGCCGGCATCCCCGGCACGGGCGCTGACATGGACGAGTACAACGGCAGCCTGAAGGACTTGATCGCGTTCGCGACCGTGCCCATCCCCGACGCTGGCGCGCCTCCGCCCGCGGACGCTGGAACGACCGAGGCCGGCGCCGGCTCGGACGCGTCCGCGCCTCCGCCGCCCGCGAGCGACGCCGGCGACGCCGGCTCGCTCTGCCCCTGAATCAGCCCTTGCGCCTGCGCGCGGCGAGGGCGAGCGCGCCCGCCACCAGCACGCCGAGGTCCGTCGCGCCTCGCGCCGGGGCGCCGCTCGCGTCGCACCCGCCCGCCGACGGCTGGATCGATCCCGTCCCGTCCTGGTTCGTGTACTCGACCTTGGTCGTGTCGAAGCCGTCCTGCTTGGCGTAGGTGAGCGCGGAGTCGAGATCGGCTTGCGCCATGTGCTTGTCGCGGCTGAGCACCCAGAGGTACTGCCGCGAGGGATGGCCGACGACGAACCAGCTCTTGTCCGCCGCCATCGTGATGACGTCGTAGTCGCCGAAGAAGCCGCCGAGGTCGATCTTCATGCGCGCCTGCGCCGACGGGTCTGTCGCGTAGAGGGACGCGGTCGACGTGAGGTGATCGCCCGTGGGGAGCAGGCAGACGTGCGAGACGCCCATCGTGCTCTTGTCGATCGGCGTGTAGGTCGCCGTGGTGTTCGAGCAGCCCTGCTGGGTGGGGCGCGGCAGGTGGGCGATCTCGTACCAGGTGCCTTGCAGGTCCTGCATCTGCACGCCGGGCGCCACGTCGAGCGGCGGATCGCACGCCGCGGCCAGTGCGGCGACTGCACCGAGCACTGCCAGACGCTTCTTCATGACCGCCTCCGAATGCGCCCGAGGAGCACTCCACCCACGAGCAGCGCGGCGATCGCCGCGGCGCCGGAGCCCGACCCCGATGGCGTGGTGTTGCAACCGTAGATGACCACGTCGCCGAGGTTGCTCGTGCCGCCGTCGCACTGCGTGTTCGCGTTGGGATCGTTGCAGGCCTTGAGCTCGTCGGTGTCGATCGTCCCGTCGCAGTTGCTGTCGATCTTGTTGGTCGTCATCTGGGTGAGCGCGCTCGCGAGCGACGCCTGGTCGTACTTCACCAGGCCGTAGCTCTGCATCTGCCGCCCGAACGGCTGCGTGACGGTGCCCGCGCCGCCGCTGTTGTTCGTGTGGCACACGATGCACTGCGGAGTGCCGCACGTGATGCCGAGGTCCGTCACCATCGCCGCGGGAAAGTCCGGCGTGGCGAGCGCCATCCGAGGCGCGAGCGTCACTGCCGCCGCTGCCACGAGCACACGAGCCGAGGATAGGAGCTTGGACATCAGAGGTACCCGTGAAGCTGGAACAAGAAGGATGTTACGTCGGTGCGAGCCGCCGCTCCACCCACCGACTGCTGCACCCAGTCGAATCGGAAGTCGAAGTGGGGCGCGAAGAACCACCACACGCCGAGCCACCCGCCCACCGACGTCGAGACCTGGTCGAACGACGGGTTGTAGTACTCACCGGTGCCCACGATGTGGATGCCCTGGAACACCTGCAGGTCGGCCTGGACGTAGCCCACCGCGCCGAAGTGGTTGTGTGCGACGTTGCTCGTGTCGAGCTGCGAGTTGAGCAGGAAGTCGGCCTCGGCGAGGAAGACCAGCGCGGTGACGGGCGCGACGCGCGCGAAGAGGCCGTGGGACTGCCGCCACACGGGGCCCGGCTGGATGGCCGGGTTGAGCTCCTTGCCGACGAGATCGGTGCGCGCCTCGTCGGCGTGCGTGATCTGGGAGCTGACGCCCAGGCCGGCCTTCTCGCCGGCGAGCCACTCGAGGTACGCCGAGTAGCCGCGCTCGTGCGGGCCGTCCCAGTTGGTGGTGCCGTGGATCTGGTAGTTGCCGGCGATGGCCATCGCCTCGCCGCGGAAGTGCTCTCCCGTGTACGCGAGCGTCACGCCGTGCTCTTGATCCGCGTTGATGTCGCTGCGCGTGGCCACGCGCGCCCAGAGCGTGTGCTCGACGTTCCGTATGCCGAAGGGCTTGTTCATGCGGCCGATGCGCAGCAAGAACTCCTCGTCCTTGCCGATGTCGAAGCCCATCCAGTACTGCCGCGCGATGATCGCTCCCCAGTCGGCGGGCTGGTTGGTGACCGACGCCGCGAGCGCGCCGCTGTCGCGGTTGTAGCCGATGCTGCCGTTGAGCCGGAAGCGGCCGACCTTGAGCTGCGCCGCTTGATCGGCCTGCATGAGGATGTAGCGCGGCGTCGCGTATCCCGAAGAGCTCGTGCCGTTGATGTAGATGAGCGAGCGGTAGTCCGTCTGGAGGAGCAGCTGCTCGGGGAGCTTCACGCCGAACGCGAAGTTGCCGAGCGTGCCGGGGTCGTCGATCTTGCCCTTGTAGGGCGTGCGCACGACGACCTCCTCCATCCCGCGGCCGTACTGCGTGAGGATGCCGGCGCCCGACGGATCCGCGTGGCACGTGTTGCACGTGTTGTAGCCCTCGCGAATGAGCCAGGGGAACGCCATCGCGTCGCGACTGGAGAGCAGCACGCAAAGAAAGACCGCCGCTGCCGCTGCCCCGCCCAGCAACCTAAGGACCCACCGAGACATGAGTTTGGCTCTAGTCGACTCGTCCGTGGCTGGGAAGAAAAGATACGGAAACGGTCGAGCTGGAAATGGCTACTGTGCCGCGTTGAACTGCACTTCGACGTCGACGTCGGGTTTGACGGTCACGCCGAGATACGACGGGACGGTGATGCCGTAGTCGCGGATGTCCAGGTGGATGGTGCCGGCGACACGCAGCGTGTTGCCGGACTTGCCGATGTTGTAGTGGAACGTCGTGCTCTTGGTCTTGCCGTGGAGGGCCATCGTGCCCGTCGCGTCGCCCGAGATCGGGTCGGACCCGGAAGGAATGCGGAGGGCGCTACGATCGACGGTGAGCTCCGCGTTGGGGTACGTGCCCACCTCGAGGTATTTGTTGCGCATGTGCTCGTCGCGCAGCGCGATGACCGTCGAGAGGTTCTTGAGCGGCACCTTGATGACGACCTTGGCGCCCTGATCGTCGACGTCGAGCTCGCTCGTCGTCCCCTGAATCTTCATTCCGGCGGGGCCCGCCGCGCGGAACGAGACCGTAGGCGTGCCGGTGCGCGCGAGCTTCGCGTACGCGACGAAGGAGACGGTCAGCAGGAGCGAGGTAGCGAGAGAGGCGCGAATCAAGCCCGAGCGTGTCACATGAACCTCCGGTTGGAATCGGGACGCGATGACCCTGTTAGCTGTACCCGCAACAATTGCGAACCAGGCAAAGGGTTAGACGGCGTACCACCCAAACTCGTTCACCGTCCCATATAGGAGCTTGATCTTCCTCTTTAGGTTCCCGGTGTGTTGGTGGGATAGTAGGGCCGTGTCGGCGCCGCTCGCCCTAGTCGTGGTCGTGGCGACGGGTGGCGCGAGCGACCCGGTCAACGCAGCGACGCTCCGTGCTGCCGAGCTGGCGCTCGGCACGGCGGCGACGGTCGAGCTGGCCGAGGTGCCCACGCCGGTCGACGCCGAGCTCCTCGACGTCTCGAACCAGAAGCACGCGGCTGTCGCGCTCGTGCGGTGGGACTCGCCCTCTACGGCCGTCGTGCACTTTCACGGGTGGGGAAGCCCTCGCTGGGTGGATCGCACCGTCGTCTTCGAACGCGACGACGCTCCCGGCGAGCGCGGCCGCGCGCTCGGCTTCACGCTCGCTTCGATGATGCCTCAAGCCACGCCGGTGGCCGTGATGCCTGGCTCCGAGGCCGTCCCAGCCCCCGTCGCTCATGCGCGCCGCTGGCTCGGCGCCATCGACGCGAGCGCCTCCGGCGCGTTCGTGCCCGAGCAGTACGGAACCGGCCTGGGCGCGCAGCTCGGCTTCGGCTTGATGTGGCGGCGCGTGGGCCTGCGCCTCGGTTGGTCCATCCGCGCGGGCGACGTTCCGCCGGCCCAGGCAACTGCCATCTATGTCTCGGGAGCGCTCGGGGTCACGGCGACGTTCATCGAGCCTCGGGCGCATCAGCGCTTCGGCTTCGGCGGGCGGCTCGACCTCCTGCTGCTCTACCAATCGCTGACCCACCTGTCCGCCGACGACGTGACCCCGGCCCATGCGGACAGGTGGCTCGGCGGCGCAGACGCCGTGCTCGTCGGCACGTTCGACCTCACGGCCGGCGCGGCGTTCATGCTCAGCACCGGCGTGGAAACCGCCTTCGGGACGACCCAGGTCCTGGTCGGGCAAACGCCCGTCGCGCAAGTCTTTCCCGTTCGGATCGTGGCCGATGTAGGCGTTTTGGCGCGATTTTGAGCCTGCCGCCGCTGCCTTGGCGGTACTCTTAGGGCGTAGTGGCTCCCCGTCTTCACCTTTTGCGCCCCAGCGACGCCCCGCCGTCGCTCCAGTCCCTCGAGGAGCACGACCAGCGCTCCGGCGAGCTGCCGGTCTCCGGCCGTCCGTCGCTGGACGACAGCGAGCTGCTCAGGGCGTTGCGCGCGGGCGAGGCCGGCGCCGCCACCGCCCTCCACGACCGGGTGCGCCAGCAGGTGGACCGCACGATCTTCCGTCTGCTCGGCCGGCGCGACGTGGACCACGACGATCTCGCCCAGCTCGCGATGATCGAGCTCATCGGGACGATCGACCGCTTCCGAGGCGACTGTTCGCTCGACGCCTGGACGTCGACCGTGACGGCGCATGTAGTCTACAAGCACCTTCGACGCCGCAAGACGGAGCGGCGGATCTTCTCCGGTCCGACGGAGGACGAGCTGCCGATCCCGTCGCCCGCCAGCCCCACGCGCGCGGTCGTGATGCGCAGCGCCGTGACCCGCGTGCTGACTCACCTCGACGACATGGACGAAGCGCGAGCATGGACCTACGTGCTCCACGACGTGTGCGGGTACGACCTACGAGAGATCGCGGAGATCACGGGCGTGACGATCGCCGCCGCGCAGACGCGGCTCGTGCGCGGGCGAAAGGAGCTCCACCAGCGTATCGCGCAGGACCCGGAGCTGAGGCGCGTGCTGGCCGAGGAGGGGTTGCCGTGAACCGATGGACGGCGACGCAGTCGACGCCCGAGGTCGATGACCAGCGACCGAAGGGAGCGCGGTCATGAACACTCGACAGGTGGAGGCCATCAGCAAGCTCCTGCGCGACTCGCGCGAGGCGGAGCCGCCTCACGTCACGGCGAGCACGCGCGCCCGTACGATCGAAGCGCTCGAGGGCGCACTGCAGACCCGCGCCCAGCGCCGCCGCCGAGCCCGGCGCGTGTGGGCCGCCCTCGCGGTCGCCGCGGTGATCGCCGCCGGGGTGGGGGGCGCGTGGAAGCTCGGGGCCCATCACGAGACCGCGTCGCAGAGCCCGAAGCCGAGCGCGCCGCCCGTCGTCGAGACCGTGGAGGAGACGTCGCCGCAGCCGCCCGAGCACGCCGAGCTCCCTCAGGGCCTCGCCATGGCGGACGGCAGCATCCTGCAGCCGGGCAGCCGCATCGTCGCACCGCCGCATCGTCGCGCCGTGCTGTCCTTCTCTTCCGGCACGCACGTCACCGTTGGCGGCGGAGGCGACATCACCGTCGTCGAGGCGGGCGACGTCCAGCGCTTCCTGCTCTCGAACGGATCCATCGACGCGCACGTGGCCAAGCTCCACGCCGGCCAGCGCTGGCTCGTCGTGACTCCGGATGCGGAGGTCGAGGTCCGCGGAACGGCGTTCGAGGTCTCCATCGTCCCGCCCGATCCGAGCTGCGGCGGCGGCACGCGCACGCGCGTCAGCGTCCGCGAGGGTGTGGTGTCCGTCCGAGCCGGCGATGGCGAGGTGCGAGTGCACCCCGGCGAGGTGTGGCCCGCGGGCTGCCGTCGTGTCGCGGCGCTCGCGATGGCGGCGACGCAAGAGGCCGCCGTCACCGCGGTGAGCCCCACGCCGGCGACGCCGCCCCCCGCGGCGACGCACGCGCCGCCCGCCGTCACGAGCCATTCGACGCTCGCCGAGCAGAACGACGCCTTCGCGCGCATCGTCTCGCTGCGGCAGCGCGGAGACATGGGCGGCAGCGCGGCCGAGGTCGATCGCTTCCTGGCGCGCTTCCCGGCGAGCCCGCTGGCCGAGAGCGCGCGCGTGGAGCAGATGCGCGCGTTGCGGGTCAGCGATCCGGCCCGTGCCGCTTCGGTCGCGCGGGAGTACCTCGCGCAGTACCCTCGCGGCTTCGCGCGCGCCGAGGCGCAGGCCATCGCTTCGCAAGGCAAGTAGCGACCCATGCGGTGGCCGGGCTCGCTCGTCGTCGCCTCGGCTTGTGCGGCGCTGGCGCTCGCAGCCGCGTGCGACGGGCAGTTCGCCTTCGACCAGCGGGCGGACGCGTCGCTCGGGCCGTGCGCGAACGACACCGACTGCCCGCTCGCGTCGCTGCACTGCGACGTGACGAGCGGGGCGTGCTTCCCGTGCGTCGATGACACGGCCTGCGCGGGCTCGAGCCTTCCACGTTGCGACACCGCCCTGCACGTGTGCGTCGAGTGCGGCTCGAGCCAAGATTGCGCCGGCCAGAACGCCGTCTGCACGGAGTCGCAGCGGTGCGCCCAAGCGTGTCTGAGCCCGAGCGAATGCCCGGCGAGCTCGCCGTACTGCGACCTCAACGAGCTCATGTGCGCCTCCTGCACGAGCGGCGCACCGTGCGCCTCGGGTGTCTGCGATCACGAGAGCGGCCGGTGCGTCGAGTGCAACGTCGACTCGCAGTGCCCGGGACGCTACTGCCAGCGGGCGCTCGGCAAGTGCGTCGATTGCGTGTTCTCGTCGCAGTGCCCGGCGAACGCTCCCGTGTGCGATCCCGCCAGCTGGACCTGCATCCTCTAACGCTGCTCGACCTCTACGGCCGGGCAGTCTGCGGTCACTGGCTCGTGCCTCACCGGTCGGATTTCCACGCGCTCCGGGGCGCCGTAGGCCGCGATGAGCGCGAAGTGCTCGTACGCGCACGGCGTGACGACGAGCCGCCGGGCCCCCTCGGCGGCGAGGTCGCGCCCGCGGGAAATCTGCGCGTCGCGCCGCTCGGCGTCGCCGCTTCCCGGAATCGCCGACGACGCGCGGGCGACGGCGGAGCCCGTGGCGAAGACGAGGAAGAACACCGAGGCCGCGACGAGCGCGGCCTCGCGCGCCACGCGCCCCTGGACGGTGCGTCCGACCGCGCGCAGCCCGGCCGCCCCGAAGCCGGCGAGCACGCAGAGCACCGGCATGAGCGCACGCGCCGGGTGGTGCGTCGGAGCGCCGTCGCGCACGTCGCCGTAGACGAGGACCGCCATCACCGAGGCCGCGCCCGCGAGAGGGAGCGCCCACGTCGACCGGAAGCCGGCCTCTCGCCCCGCCTTCGTCGCGAACGCGAGCACGCCGACGAGGCCCACCAGCACGATCTCCGGCGCGTCCGTCCATAGCGCCAGCGGATACTCGAGCAGGCGCGCCTCGAGCGGGACGTCGCCCGTGCTCGCGCGCCGAAAGTTTGCGACGCGCGCGAAGAAGTGCAGCGCGTCGCCGTGAGCGTGGGCGTTGTTCGCGAGCCACGCCAGCGGACCGAGGACGGCGAGCCCCACTGCGGCCAGTGTCTCGAGCCGGACCCGGCCGACGGCCTCGCGGACCCGAAGCGCGGCCACCACCGCGACGAACGCCGCCGCGGGCCACGCCTCGTAGCGCGAGAGCGACGCGACGAGGACGAGTCCTCCCGCCGCGAGCGCGCCGCGCCCGGTGCGGGCCGCCAGGAAGAAGAACGCCCCGCCGACGAGCATCCCCGCCCAGCCCTCCGGCACCGGGGCGAGTCCCAGCCAGACGCTCCACGGCGTGAGCGAGACGAGCGCGGCGCCGAGGACCGCGACCCATCTGGGACTCCGCATGGACCGCAGGCCGAGGTACGGCACCGCGGCCGATGCGACGCCGAGCACGAACGCGAGGGCGCGCGCGGTCGCGAGCGAATGGCCGAAGACCATCATCGCGCCGCCGTAGAGCCAGAAGGGCAGGGGCAGCCAGCTCGTGCCGCTCGGGTCGAGCCTGGGCGCGTGCGCGAACGCCTGGGCGATGACGGTGCGCGCGTAGTCGTCGTCGCTGATCTGTCGAAAGCCGGCGTGCAGCGCGAGGAGCATCGCGCCCGCCTTGAGCGCGGCGAGCAGCGCGACGTCGGCGGCGAGCCGCGTTCGCGTCAGGGCGCGGCGCTCGTGGCAGGCGCCGGAGCCGGGGTCGTGGCCGTCGCGCTGGTCGTCGTCGTGGTGTGGCTCGGCGCGGTCGGCGCGGCGGAGGGAGCCGGCGCGGGGTGCGTCGGCGCGGGCGCGTGCGTCGGCGCGGGCACGGCGCTCGGGGCGGCCTCGCTCGTGGTGGGCGCGGGCTCGGTGCCGAAGGTGATGGTCGAGCTCGGGGCCGGAGCGGTGGTCGGCGCCGGCACCTCGCTCGTCGGCGCGGGCTTGTCCTTGTCGACGTGGCGCGTGCCCTTCTCGGCCTTGTGCTGCTTCTCGAGCTCGATCCGCGTCTGCAGCGCACGGTCCATCGACGAGGAGCGGTACGCGAGCGCGACGCTCGTGAGCATGAACGTCGCCGCGCAGACCGCGGTCGCCCGCGTGAGGATGTTGCCCGCGCCGCGCCCGCCGAAGACCTGCGCCGCCGCGCCGCCGCCGAACGCCGCGCCCAGACCGCCGCCTCGGCCCTGCTGCAGCAGCACCACGAACATGAGCACGAGGCACACGAAGACGTGGAGGATCTTGAGCAGCGTGTCGAGAATGACCATGAAATACGGACCTTTAGCTGAGACGCAAGCCTACGCCGCTCCAGCGGCACGGGTTTCGGCGGCCTTGGCGATAGCACCGAACGAGCCGGCATCCAAGCTCGCGCCGCCGATGAGGGCTCCGTCGACGTTGGGCTCAGCCAGCAGATTCGCGGCGTTGTCGGGCTTCACCGAGCCTCCGTAGAGGATGCGGGTCCGCGCGGCGAGCGCCTCGCCGTGCTTGCCCAGCCAGCCGCGGATGGCGGCGTGGACCTCCTCGGCGTCCTTCGGCGACGCGTTGCGGCCGGTGCCGATGGCCCAGACCGGCTCGTAGGCGATGGCGGCGGCCGGCGCGGCCGCGAAGGCCTCGAGGATCGCCGCCACCTGGCGGCCGACCACGTCGAGCGTCTCTTTGGCCTCTCGCTGCTCCAGCGTCTCCCCGACGCAGACGATCGGCAGCAGCCCGTTCGCCGTCGCGGCGGCGATCTTGCTGGCCACCCCCGCGTCCGTCTCGCCGAAGTACTGTCGCCGCTCGCTGTGGCCGAGGATCACCCAGGTCGCGCCGGACTCGGCGAGCATGGGTGCGCTGATCTCGCCCGTGAACGCGCCCTGCGGCTTGTCGTGCATGTTTTGCCCGGCGACCGCCACCCCGCTGCCGTCGAGCTCGTGGGCGATGGCGGCGATGGCGGTGAACGGCGGCGCGACGAGCAGGTCGACGTGGCGCAGCTCCCTCGCCAGCTCGCGGACCTTCATCGCGAGCTCGATGCCCGCGAGGCCGCCGTTGTACATCTTCCAGTTCCCCGCGATGAGGGGGCGGCGCGCGGGGGTCATGCAGTCCTCAGAACCTCGATGCCCGGCAGCTTCTTCCCTTCGATCAGCTCCAGCGACGCGCCGCCGCCGGTCGAGATGTGGCCCATGCGCCTGGCGATGTGCTCTCCGGCCGCGTGAACGGCCGCCGCGCTGTCGCCGCCGCCGACCACCGTGAAGGCGCGCGAGCTCGCGAGCGCCGCGGCGAGGCCGAAGGTGCCCTTGGAGAACGCCGCCTTCTCGAACAGGCCCATCGGCCCGTTCCAGAACACGGTCTTCGCGTCCTCGATCTTCTTGCCGAACGCCGCGAGAGTGTTCGGCCCGATGTCGAGCGCCATCGTGTTGTCCGGCACGCTCCCGACGTCGACGATGCGGCCCTCGGGGGCGTCCAGCGACTCGGCGACGACGACGTCGCTCGGCAAGAGCACGGCGACGTTGCGATCGCGCGCCTTGTCGAGCAGCGTCCGCGCGAGCGCGAGCTTGTCGCCCTCGATCTTGGACTTCTTCACGTCCTTGCCCGTCGCGGCGAGGAACGTGTTGGCCATCGCGCCGCCGATGAGAAGCGCGTCGACCTTCTGGAGCAGCGCCTCGACGACGTCGATCTTGTCGCTCACCTTCGCGCCGCCGAGGATGGCCAGGTACGGCTTGGCCGGCGAGAGCACGAGCGAGCCGAGCGCCGCGATCTCCTTCTCGAGCAAGAAGCCGCACCCGCGGTCGCGGAACAGCTTCGCGAGCCCGTGCACGCTCGCGTGCGCGCGGTGCACCGCGCCGAACGCGTCGGAACAGTAGACGTCGGCGAGCTGGGCGAGCTCCTTCGCGAAGCCCTCGTCGTCCTTCTCCTCGCCCGCGTGGAAGCGCAGGTTCTCGAGCAGGCAGACCTGGCCGTCGCGCAGATCGAACACCACCTTCTTCGCCGCGTCGCCGACGCAGTCCTCGGGGACGTGCACCTCGGCGCCGAGCAGCTCCGCGAGCCGCTCGCCCGCGGGTACCAGCGAGAGGGCCGGATCGGGCCCCTTCTTCGGGCGCCCGAGGTGGCTGGCGAGGATGACCTTCGCCCCGCGCTCCATCGCGTGCTTGATGGTCGGCAGCGCCTCGCGGATGCGCGTGTCGTCGCCGACCTTGCCGTCCGCCATCGGGACGTTGAAGTCGACGCGCAGAAACAGCCGCTTGTTCTCGATCGGAAGATCCCGGATCGTCTTGATGCCAGCGAGGGGGTTGGGTGCGGTGTCCATGAGCGGCCTCTCAGAGCTTGGAGGCCACCAGCTGGGCGAGGTCGATCATCCGATTGGAGAAGCCCCACTCGTTGTCGTACCAGCTCATGATCTTCACGAAGCGGTCGCCCATGATCTGCGTGACCGTCGCGTCGAAGATCGACGAGCGCGGATCGCCGATGTAGTCGCTGGAGACGAGCGGCTCCTCGGTGTAGCCCAGGATGCCCTTCATCGGGCCTTCCGACGCAGCCTTCATCGCGGCGTGGATGGCGTCCTTCGTGGCGGGCTTCTCGAGCTGCAGCGTCAGATCGATGAGGCTCACGTCCATCGTCGGGACGCGGATCGCCTGGCCGTCGAACTTGCCCTTGAGCTCCGGGATGACCTCGGAGAGCGCCTTGGCGGCGCCCGTCGACGACGGGATCATGTTCTGCGCCGCGGCGCGCGCGCGTCGGAGGTCGCCCTTGCGGTGCGGGACGTCGAGGACGTGCTGATCGTTGGTGTACGAGTGCACCGTCGTCATCAGGCCGTACTGGATGCCGAAGTTGTCGAGCATCACCTTGGCGACCGGCGCGAGGCAGTTGGTGGTGCACGAGCCGTTGGAGATCACGTGGTGCTTGGCGGGGTCGTACTTGCCCTCGTTGACGCCGAGCACGATCGTGACGTCGTGGTTCTTCGCCGGCGCGCTGATGAGCACCTTCTGGGCGCCCGCCGCGATGTGCGCGCCCGCCTTCTCCTTGTCGGTGAAGAGGCCGGTGCACTCGAAGACCATCGAGACGCCGAGGTCCTTGAGCGGGAGCTTCGCGGGGTCCTTCTCGGCGAGGACCTTGACGTGCTGCCCCCCGACGTCGAGCCCGCCGTCGACCGCGCGGGCGCGCGGCTCGGCGCGACCGTGCACGGTGTCGTAGTTGTAGAGATGCGCGAGCGTCTTGGCGTCCGTGAGATCGTTGACGAGCACGATCTCGAAGTCCTTGACCTTGCGCTCCATCATCGCGCGCACGACGCAGCGACCGATGCGACCGAACCCGTTGATTGCGATTTTGGCTGCCATGGGGGACGGGAATCTAGTCCGCGGTTCGGTCTCACGCAATCCCCGCAGGGTTTGCGCCCCGGGCAGCCGATTGCGCAGGTCCCAGCGTGCATGACGCACTTTTTTCCAGGCTTGCAGGCCTCGCCGCGCTGGTACGGACGTGGCTTTCCAAGAGGGCGATGCCCCTCCCGTCTCCCTCGTTCGCCTCGCCTCTGCCAGGCCCCTTCGTCGGCGACGAGGACCGGACGCTGGTCTCACCGCTCGTCAGCGGCCCGTCGGAGGCGCTCTCCTTCGAGCGCGCCGGTCCGCGCGCCCGGCTCGCGTTCGACCCGAGCAAGACCAGGGCGGGCATCGTCACGTGCGGGGGGCTGTGCCCGGGCATCAACAACGTCGTGCGCCGACTGTCGCTGCAGCTGTTGCTCGCGTACGGCGTCCGCGAGGTGATCGGCTTCCGGTACGGCTTCGAGGGCATGACCGCGCGCGGGCTCGCGCCGATCGCGCTCACTCCCGAGGGGGTCCGGCACATCCACCGGGTCGGCGGGAGCATGCTCGGCACGTCGCGTGGGAGGCAGGACACCGGCGAGCTCGTGAGCACCCTCGCGGACTCATCCATCGACGTGCTCTTCACCATCGGCGGCAACGGCACGCTCCGCGCCGCGCACGACATCGCCAAGGAGATCGAGGCGCAGGGCCTGGCGATCGGCGTCGTCGCGATCCCCAAGACCATCGACGACGACATCGCGCTCATCGACGAGTCCTTCGGCTTCCAGACCGCGATCCAGCACGCGCGCACCGCGATCGACGCGGCCCACGTCGAGGCGACCGGCGCCCGCAACGGCGTCGGCGTGGTCAAGTTGATGGGCCGCGACGCCGGGTTCATCGCCGCACGCGCCACGATCGCGAGCGCGGAGGCCAACTTCTGCTTGCTGCCGGAGTACCCGTTCGCGATCGAAGGGCCGGGCGGGCTGCTCGCGGCGCTGCGCAAGCGGCTCGAGCGGCGAGGCCATGCGGTCATCGTGGCCGCCGAGGGCTGCGGCGCCCGGCTCGCGGACCGCAACGCCGAGCGCGACGCCTCCGGGAACCTACGCTACGCGAGCGCCTCGCTCGACTTCGGCCCGTTCCTCTGCAACGTGATCAAGCGCCACTTCGAGGAGGCGGGCGTGCCCATCACGCTCAAGTACATCGACCCCAGCTACACGATCCGCGCGGCGCCGGCCAACGCGGCCGACGCGGTCTACTGCGCGGAGCTCGCGCGGAGCGCGGCCCACGCGGCCATGGCCGGCAAGACGAACATCCTCGTGGGACGCTGCCACGGCGTGTACGCCCACGTGCCGATCCCGATGGTGACCGAGCGCATCGCGCGCGTCGACGAGGAGCTGTGGCTCGCCGTCACCGAGGTGACCGGGCAACCGACTCTGGAATGAGATCGACCTCGAACCGCTCGATGCTCGCGGGGTGGTGCGGCGACGCCGCGACGAGGCCTCGGACGACGTCGAGCGTCGACAGGTTCCCGACCGCGTGACCGTGCTCGTCGGTGACGATGAGGTGGTGCAAGTCGTGATCGACCATGACCTTGGCCGCTTCCTCGATGGTGGCGCCGGCGGGAATGGTCCACGGGGGCTGCTTGGGGGCGCCGGGGCGAGGGTCGACCAGCTCGCGGAGCGTCACCATCCCGACCGGCCGATGCTCGTCGTCGAGGATGGGGACGGAGTGGATGCCGAAGTCCAGCATGGGCCGGAGCGCGACCTCGGGCCGGTCCCCCTCCCGGAGATAGACGAGGCGCGGGTTCATGTAGTCGGCGACGGCGCTCATGCCCCGACCTCAAGCAAGAACCATACGTCCGGCCGCGTCACGGAATGGCTCGGCTACAAAACGGATTCGCCGCAGACTTTTCGTCCGCGGCGAATCTCTTGCGTTCCGATGGGACCGCTCCGAATCAACCCGGCGCGGGCTTGGGGGGCACGCCGCCGAAGATGCTGGCGACCTTGCGCTCCTTCTTCGCCTTCTCCTTCTCGGCGTAGCTCGGGATGTGGAGCTTCGGCTTCTCCGGGAGGGGCTGGCCCTCGTAGACCAACTTGATCTCGCCGGCGTCGAGGATCTCGCGCTCCATCAGGGCCTTGGCGATCGCCTCGACCTGCTCCTTCTTCGTCGTGAGGAGGCTGCGCACCTTGCCGTACTGCTCGTTGATGATGTTGCGCACTTCCTGGTCGATCTCGCGCGCCGTCTGCTCGGAGTAGTCCTTCGAGTTCGAGGTGTAGTCGCGACCGAGGAAGACCGCGCCTTCTTCGGCCCCGAAGGCGAGCGGCCCGAGCTTGCTCATGCCGTACTCGCACACCATGGCGCGAGCGATGGCGGTGAGCTGGCGGATGTCGTTGGCGGCGCCGGTCGTCAGCTTGCCGAAGAAGACCTCCTCGGCGATGCGGCCGCCGAGCGCGCTCTGGATCTGCGCCTCGAACTGCTCCTTGCTGCGGCCGAGCACGTCACCCTTGGGAAGCGGCATCGTGAGGCCGAGGGCCCGTCCGCGCGGGATGATGGTGACCTTGTGGACCGGGTCGTGGTCCGCGTTGGTGATCATCACGACGGCGTGGCCTGCCTCGTGGACGGCGGTGTTCCACTTCTCCTCTTCCGTCATGACCATCGAGCGGCGCTCGCTGCCCATGAGGACCTTGTCCTTGGCCATCTCGAAGTCGGACATGCCGAGGGCGTCCTTGTCCTGCCGGGCGGCGAGGAGGGCGGCCTCGTTGACCAGGTTCTCGAGGTCGGCGCCGGCGAAACCGGGTGAGCCGCGCGCGATGATCTCGAGGTCGACGTCGGGGGCGAGCGGGGTGCGCTTGGTGTGGACGCGGAGGATCGCCTCGCGGCCGCGCACGTCGGGGCGGCTGACGGTGATGCGGCGGTCGAAGCGGCCGGGTCGCAGGATCGCCGGATCGAGCACGTCGGGGCGGTTGGTGGCGGCGATGATGATGACGCCCTCGTTCGACTCGAAGCCGTCCATCTCGACGAGGAGCTGGTTGAGCGTCTGCTCGCGCTCGTCGTGACCGCCGCCGAGGCCTGCGCCGCGGTGGCGACCGACGGCGTCGATCTCGTCGATGAAGATGATGCACGGAGCGTGCTTTTTGCCCTGCTCGAACAGGTCACGCACGCGGCTGGCACCCACGCCGACGAACATCTCGACGAAGTCGGACCCGGAGATGCTGAAGAACGGCACGCCCGCCTCGCCGGCGATGGCGCGCGCGAGCAGCGTCTTGCCGGTGCCGGGCGGGCCGACCATGAGCACGCCCTTCGGGATGCGGCCGCCGAGGCGCTGGAACTTCTTCGGGTCCTTGAGGAAGGCGATGATCTCCTCGACCTCGTCCTTGGCCTCGTCGATGCCCGCGACGTCGGCGAACGTCACCTTGTTCTGCGCGTCGCTCAGCATCCGAGCCTTGGCCTTGCCGAAGCTCATCGCCTTGCCGCCGCCCGCTTGGAGCTGGCGCATGAAGAGGAAGAACATGATGCCGATGAAGAGCATCGGCAGGAGCGTGATGAGGGTCGAGCTCCAGAACGGCGAGCTGTCGTCCTTCTCGAAGATGATCTTCGGGGCGGCGACGTCCTTCGCGTCGGGCTTGAGCGTGTCGAGGAGCTGCTGATCGGGCGGGGGACCGACGGTCTCCTTCTGGACGGTCGTCTTCGAGGCGTCGCCGGTGCGGACGCGGAACGTGTACTCACGATCCTTGATCTTCACCTCGTCGACGTGGCCGGCCTTCACCTCGGCGAGGAAGGACGAGTTGTCACCGCTGAACGCGACGGGCTGGCGGCGCTCGCTGGGGTTGAGCACCTGCCAAATGGCCAAAAACATGAGGATCAACAGGACCCACAGTAGGAGCGTCTTGTGCGACTGCTTCACGTTCACCTCGGTTAACGAACAACCCTCTGAAATTAGCCTAGCATTTTTCGCGGAGATCCCACCGCGACGCCGGGCCAAATTCACCTTAAGGCGACCCAGGGAAAAGGGCCAGCGGGGCCGCGCTATTTACGCTTCTTCAACCTTGCGCGGGCCGCCGGACGAGACGCCTTGGTGGCTTGGATGCCTCCCGGTAGCAAAATGGTTCGACGGCTCCCCTCGGGCTCGAGGGCGAGGCGCGCCAGCGCCAGCTTGGTCGCGCGCGGGATGGGGTACATCGGCTCGCCCTCGCGGCCTTCGCCCGCGGGGCGGCTCGCGTCGCCACCGGCCCGGCCGAGCTCGTCAGCGAGGGCGCAGAGGTGCGGGACGATGGCCGTGTCGAGCTCCGCCAGCTTGGGCAGCACTTCGGTGCGGACGCGGACGCGGAAAAATCGGGACTCTTCGTTCGAGGGATCGCGCGCGAAGGGGATCCGGTGGCGGGCGAGGTGGGACAGGACGTCGGCGCGGCGCGCGCGGAGCATCGGCCGGACGAGATCGCCGTCGCAAGCCGGCAGGACCGCGAGGGCCTCCGCGCTCGCGCCGTGCAGCAATCGGATGAGCAGCGTCTCGGCGCGGTCGTCGGCGTGATGGGCGGTGGCGATGAGCGTCGCGCCGGCGCCCCTGGCGGCCTCCCGGAGCGCTGCGTACCGGGCCTGGCGCGCGCGCGCCTGGAGGTTGCTTCCCGGCGCGACCGAGAGTCTCGTCGTGCCGAACGGCACGCGCAATTGTTCGGCCCAGCCGCGGGCGATCTCGAGCTCTGCGGCGGCGGCGGGCCTCAGGCCGTGGTCGACGCCGTGGGCCGAGAGCGAGAAGCGCAGCCGCTGGCGCAGCGCGGCGAGCGCGTCGAGCAGCGCCATCGAGTCCGGGCCGCCGCTGGTGGCGCAGAGCACGTGCGAGCCGGGCCGCAGCCCGATCTCGTCCTTCAGCGCCCGCGTCACGAGCGTGACGAGCGTCGGCGGGTGCGTCCCGCGCCGGCGCGCGGGGAGCCCGCCGGCGTTCGGCCGCGCTTCGCCGATCTTGCTCATCCGAGCTCGAACTCCTTGCAGAACACGATCTCGCCGGCCTGGGGCAGGCGCGCGGCGCGGTGCGGCGTCGTCGGATAGCCGTGGCCGCACGCCGCGAGCTGCTCGTCGAAGTGAGCGCAGTCGTCGCACGTGTATCGCAGCGCGAAGCGCGAGGCTTCGACGAGCAGGCGCTCGCCCTCGGGGCTAGCCAGCGGCGTTCTCATTCCTTGCCCCGTCGGCGTTCGAGGCGCACGACGGTCTCGACGTGGCTCGTGTGCGGGAACATCTCGAAGGCGTCGGCGCCCTCGACGCGCCACTCTCCCAGGATGCCGAGGTCGCGGCGCAGCGTGGCGAGGTCGCAGGACACGTAAATGATGTGTCGCACGCGCGCCTGGCCACCGGCTCCGCGGCTCGCGCCGCGATGGGCGAGGCGCTCGCAGGCCTCGCGAGCGCCTGTGCGCGGCGGGTCGAGGACGACGACGTTCGTGGACGGCGGGATCTCGAAGCGCGCCGCGTCGGCGCAGCTCACGCGGGCGGCGAGGCCCCGCGCGGCGAGGTTGTCGCGCGCGGCCTGCGCCGCGTCCTCGCTCGACTCGACCGCGGTGAGCTGACCGGCGCGCCGGGCGAGCAACACGGAGAGGTTGCCGGCGCCCGCGTACAGCTCGACCACGCGTGCGCCCTCGGGGATTTGCTCGGCGACGCGCCGCGCGAGCGCCCCGTTCACCTCGGCGTGGGCCTGCGAGAAGCCGCCGGGCGCGAGGGTGAGCGGCGCGCCGTCGGCGCCCTCGACCCGGGGTGCGGGATCGCCGAAGTCGGCCGGGCGGCGGGCCTCGCCGCACTGCAAGCGCACCCCGTCCCAGTGCCCGTCGCGGACTCCTGCGTCGACGCGCCCGAACACCTCGGGGGGTAGCTCGCGCGACCAGCGCAGCATCAGCACGGGCTTGCCGCTCCGGCCGAGCGCGAGCATGGCCTCTCCCTCGCCGCGCGCGCCGGCGAGGAGCGGCGCGACCCGCCCGCGCGCCGCGTCGATCCGCTCCTCCAGGACGACGCACGTGTCGACCTCCGCCGGCTCGTGCGATCGCGGCCCGAAGAAGCCCACGCGCACGCGGCCGCCCCGAGCGTCGACGTGCAGGCGCGCGCGGATGCGCCAGCGCAGGTCCTCCGCGGCGGGGTGGAAGGCCGCCTCCACGCCCGTCGCCTCGCGGACGTGCTCGAGGTGCGCGAGCCGCTGAGCGTCGCGTGTAAGATGCATCCAATCGCAGCCACCGCATTCGCGCGTGTACGGGCAGGCCGGCTCGACCCGGTCGCGCCCCGCGGAGACGACCTCGAGCAGCCGCCCGCGCGCGGGAACCTTGCGCGGGTCGAAGCGCACCCGCACGAGCTCGTCCGGGGCCGCGCCGCGGATCAGGACCGCGCGGCGCCCGGGCGCCTCTCCGTGCGCCACGGCCTCGCCGGTCGGGGCGAGGCCTTCGGTGCGGAGGGTGGATTCGATCTCGTCTTTGGCGGTCACGGCGAGCACGCGAAGACGGCATAGCCTCCCACGGCCTCGCCGTCACTCAGCGCGCCCTTGTGGGCGACCCATGTCACGGCGACCTCGGATGAGGTCGCGGCGACGGCCACCGGTCCGTCGTGGGCGGTGTTCGGGATGCGGCTGTCGGCGACGAAGTCCACCCGGCGGAGGAGCACCGGCCCGGACGAGCTCGCCGCGTCGATCACGGCGACCGCGAGCGAGTCCTGCTGCTCGAACGCGACGAAGAGCCGGTTCTGGGCCGCGGCCGCGTCGACCGCGAGGACGCCCGTCTGCTTGAGGCCGCTCATCCCCCCGGTCACGGCCGGGACCTGCGCCGAGCCGAGGTCGTAGCCGCGGAAGCTCACGGCTTCGCCCTGGCCCGCGCCGTCGCTGAGCAAGAACGCGCGACCTCCGAGCACTGTCAGCGCGGTCACCGTGGCCTGGACCTGGTCCACCGGGCCACCGAGGTTGGTCGGATCCGATCCGGCGGAGGAGGAGAGGTAGACCCGGGCGACGGGGCCGGCGACGCCGGCGTCGCCGACGGACGGCCCGTCGGCCTCGACGGCGAGGGCCTTCGACCCGCGCACGACCCGTACGGCCGTGTCCTGGGAGGTGGAGAACGAGGTGGTCACTTGCGCGGAGACGCTCGCGCCGTTGGTGGAGTCGAGCGTGGCGCCGCCCGAGACGGAGGCCGCGAGCAGTTCCTGCCCGGCCGCGGCTGCGCTCGAGAGCGAGTGGGTGGAGAGGACGATCTCGGGCGCGGTCGAGTTGAGGAAGACGTTGCGCTTCTGCACGACGCCGGTCACGTCCAGCTGCAGAAGCTCCACGCCGCTCTGTCCCTGACACGGAGGCCGCGACATGACGAACAGCCCGCCCGTCGCCTCCATCGCGAGGCCCGCCGCGTCGATCTTGGCCTGGCCCGCGCAGTGCCCGTCGAGGGCCTGCTGCTGCGCGAGCGGCGCGCCACCGCTCTGGTCGACGGGCTGCAGCGTGACGCGCACGGTCCCGTCGGCGTCGAGGTACTCCGCGTAGCCGATCAAGAACCCGCTCGACGTGGGGATGATCGCGGGCGCCGTCACCAGCGGGTTGCCGAAGAGCGGATCGGGAAGCGGGCCCGCGCCGACGAGCTTCATCGAGCAGCCTGCGCCCGCTGCCGGGTCGCCCCCGCCCGCCGGCGGCACGCACCTCGCGAAATCGCAGACGAGGCCCGCGCTGCAGGCGCCCGCGTCGGGGTCGGAGGTTGGATCCATGGTCACGTTGACCACTCGCGCGCCCGAGACGTCGGCGGGCGTGCACCCCGCGGCCACGACACCGCACGTGTCGCTCCGCGCCACCGCGGCGAAGCCGTAGCGCGTGGCTGCGACGTTGCCGAGCGGAAGCGGCGGATCATCGCGCCGGTAGGCGACGCGCTCCGTGAAGCCGGTCGCCGGCAGCCCGCCGGCGAGCTGCTCGGGCGTCGGGCAGGCGCCGGGGAAGGCTCCGATCTCGATCCACGCCGTCTGGTCGACGACCGACGAAGGCAGCCCCACCGACAGGCTCACGCTGGGCGTCGCGCACGCGGCGAGCAGCACCACCCACGCGTGTCTCGTCCAGCTCATGGCCGCGGATCAGGGCGACAGGATGACGAGTGGCGGGTTCGCGACCTGGCCGGACATGATGATGACCGAGATGGTCTTGCTCACCTTCGGCGTGCTCGTGCTGAGCGTGATGCGGTGCGTGCCGACCGGCAGCGGCTTGTTGACGATGGGGCACGAGCCCATGGCAGTCCCGTTGTCGTACCACTGCTCGCAGGGGGGCACTGTGATCAGCCGCAGGTAGCCCTTGTCGTTCGCCGGGGTGACGGCGACGGGGGTGGGCACGTGGGTGGCCGTCGCGGTCGCGGTCGGTGCGGCCTGAGTCGCGGTCGCCGGCGGTGTGGCGGTCACGCTCGCGGTGGGCGCGGGCTGCGTCGCGGTCGCCGTGGCGGTCGGGTTGGCCGTGGGCGCGGTCGTAGAGGACGCCGCGCCTGGTTTGAGGACCGCCGCGAACGCGCCGCGCGCGGCTCCGAACGGACCCGTGCCGACGGTCGGAGCGGCCCCCGTCGCGATGGGAACCGGAGCGGAGGGAACGCCTGTCGCCGTCTTCGAGGGCGGCATCACGATCACGTACACGACCGCCAGGATCACCAGGGCCGCGAGCCCCGAGGCGACGCCCACGACCCACATCGGCAGGCCCGCTCTCTGTCGTGGCAAGAGCTGCGTCGGCTGTTGCTGGTTGTACGGCGGGACGTAGCCGCCGGCGGGTTGCAGCTGCGGGTCGCCGGGGGCGTAGGTCGGCGCGAACGCGGCCGGGCCGAACTGCTGCGGGTTGGCGGCGGGCCGCGCCTCGACGACCACCGGCGGCAGCGGTGCCATCGCGTCCGCGACGCGCACCGGCGCCGGCGCGGGACGCGGGCCGTGCGCGATGGACATGTTCGGCAGGGCCTGGGGCGCATCCTCCGGGGCACGACCGCCGGCCGCCGGTCGCGGTGCGGGTGCGCGCGGAGCTTCCGGAGCCGAGGCTCGCGGGGTGGGAACGGCCGACACGACCGTCGCGTCGTTGTCGCTGTCGTCGTCGAAGTCCTCGTCCGTGGCCGTGGGCGCCATGATGGTCGGACCGTCGTCCTCCATCGACGAGAGGTCCTCGAGCGGAGCCGCCTGTTGCGGCGAAGGGAGCGGCGCACCGCCGCCGGCCGACGGGCGCGGCGGACCACCGGCCGACGGGCGCGGCGGACCGCCGGCCCTGGACGTGCCCGCGCGCACGTCGGAGTTGTAGGTGTGCAGCGAGCCGTCGAACTCGGGGACGGGAGCCTTCACGTCCTCGACGTTGATCGTCTGCGTCACCTCCGCGGCCCACCGGAGGTGCGCCTCGCGCTTCTCGATGCGGTCGGAGAAGATCGATCGCACGAACGAGGACACCTCGTCGCTCGCGATGAACAGCCCGCGCTTCATCAGCATCGACTGAAGGGCGCGCGAGAACTCGCGCGCCGTGCGGTACCGCTCGTTCTTGTTCTTCGCGAGCGCCTTGAGCACGATGCGCTCGAGCTCGATCGGGTAGCCCTTGATGAGCGAAGTAGGGCGCGGGACGTTGCACTCCTGCACCTTGGCCAGCGTGTCGAGATCGCTGTCCATGCGGAACAGGCGCTGGCCCGTCGTGAGCTCCCAGAGCACGACGCCCAGCGCGAAGATGTCCGTGCGCCGGTCGAGCGGCTCGCCCGCGACCTGCTCGGGCGACATGTACGCGAGCTTGCCCTTCAGCGTGCCCGCGCGCGTCGACGCCATGCGCGAGCTGAACTTGGCGATGCCGAAGTCCACCACCTTCGTCGCGCCATCGTAGGTGACGAACAGGTTGTGCGGCGTCACGTCGCGGTGCACGAGGTTGAGCTTCTCGCCGTTCTTGCCGAGCAGCTCGTGCGCCGCGTGCAGGCCCTCCGCGGCGTCCGCGATGACGCGGCACGCGATCTCGGCCGGCATGGTCGTCCGGAGCTCGTCGCAGCGCCGCATGATCTCGCGCAGCGGCTCGCCGTGGAGGTACTCCATCGCGATCCAGAAGCTGTCGTCTTGCTTGCCGAGCTCGAAGACCGTCGCGACGTTCGGGTGGGAGATGCGCGCGGCGACGCGCGCCTCGTCGAGGAACATCTGGATGAAGCTCTCGTCCTCGACCAAGTGAGGGTGGATGCGCTTGATCGCGATCCACTTCTGGAAGCCGCCGGGGCCGTCCATGCGAGCGAGGTGCACGCTCGCCATGCCGCCGATGCCGATCTCGTCGACGACGCGGTAGCGCCCGAGGAAATACGTGCCCGTCTGCGTGGACGCGGGGCCGTTCGGGTTCGACACCGATCCGGTCGCGCTGGGGCTGGCGCCTGCGGCGGGCGGTGCGTTGGGGCGTGCGGGGTCTTGGGCCAAGCTTGTCCTCAGTAGGTCTGCATCTGCGCCGGACCGATCGAGACTTGGTCCGGCGGTTTCAACAGGAAGTACGCCCCCGTCGCCGCGCCTGCGGCCAACGCCATTCCCCCGAGCACGTACGGCCAGGGCGACGACCAGAAGCCGCCGCCGCCCTTGCTCTCGTCGTGGTGCGCTTCGCCGTGGCGGTTTCCCGCGACGTGATCGAGCAAGCCCTCGCGCACGGGCGTCCCCCGCACCGTCGTGCGAGCCTCGCCCCAGGCGAGCTGGTTGTCGTGCTCGTCGAGCGCGTCCACCTGGACCCGGAGCGAAGCGTTCGGGAGCGTCATGCTGGCCGGGACGCTGAAGTGGACCACCGCCGCGGCCGGCTCGTCGTGGTCCCAGGTCTTGTTCGTCGTCGCGTCCTTGACGTGCAGAGACAGGCGCGAAAGCAGGGAGGCCTGCGCCGCGTCCATGATCACGTTCACCGCGAAGGAGCCGCCCGACGCCACCTCGTCGGGCACGCTCACCTGGACGTGCAGCATCCCTACGCGACCGCGCTGACGGCGCGCGGCCTGAGCGAGCGCGGCGGCCTTCTTTCCGGCCTCGGGCGGCACGGAGAACCCATCGTCGATCATCAGCGCCGTGCGGAAGTCGACCAGCGCTTTCTCTTTCTTTCCCAGCACGGCGCGGATCGCGCCGAGGTGGACGTAGCACTCGAGCGTCGAGGCCCGGTCCAACCCCCCTTGCTCGAGCGCCTGCTGATAGCTTCGCTCGGCCCGGTCGAACTCCCCGTCGTCCCAGGCTTGTCGCGCCTGCGTCAACGCCTGGGATCCCGGGGATGCCTCGGCACGACCCTCGATCGCCGCCGCACAAAGTAAGCCGACGCCGAGCACCAACACACGGGAGCCGTGGGCGCGAAGGGGAGACAAATGCACCGTCTCAAGGGTATCGGCGATGCCGGGGTGGCGCAAGCCGACGGCGACACGAAGGGGCGCTTACACCGTCTCTTAGCCGCGCCTCCTCAGGGGAAAGCTTGTGCTGGCTTGCCGCGCTCGAAGTAGAAGCGGAACGACCCGGTGAGGTGCCCATGGCTCGGCGGGGGCGGGCCGATGCCGCCCGGGCATTCGTCGCGCGGATCGGCGAGCTGGACGTCGAACGTGGCGTCGATGAGGCGCTGCTCGGCGGTCAGCGAGCCCGGATCGCCTCCGTTGGCGAGGCTGGCATCGAAGATGTGGGCGAAGGTGATCGTGCTCGTCCCGACGGCGGTGGGCTGGACGTTCGCTCCGCACTGCTGGGCCGGGGTGCCGCCGTCGGCGCTGAGGCTGCAGGAGGAACCTGCGTCGCCGGCCGACGTGAGGCTGACCTGGTCCATGCCGTAGAGACCAGGCGTCGCCGGCCTGCACGTCTGCTGCAGGTACGCGGCAAACTCGACCTGGGCGGGGCTGGGGTTGGGCGTGATCGGCACCCCCGGCGGCACGACGGAGGGGGGCAGTGAGATGGTCAGCGGTTGGCCGAGCATGCTCTGCCGGATCTCGGTCACCCCCATGACCAGGATGGAGATCCCGTCGGAGAAGTTCTCGAAGTCGCTGCCCCGCTGGATGCGGATGGTGAGCGTGTCCTGGTTGGGGGTCGCGGCGAAGAAGTCCGGCTGGAGGTTGAAGGGCCCCGACCAGCAGTCGGGCACGCACAGGTCTCCCTTCACGCTGCCCACGCCGCTTCCGACCCGGCAGCCGGTGCCGGAGGCCGCGAGCGCCACGGCGGCGACGGCGAGGGACGCGACGACGCGCGAGCGGGCGTGAATCACGGCGTCGCCTCCATCGCCGTGCCATCGTCGGCGAGCACCTCGTGGAGGACACCTCCTCCGAGGACGCGGTCGCCGTCGTAGAGGACCGCGATCTGCCCGGGCGCGACGGCGCCGGCCGGCTCGAGGAAGCGAAGCGTGCCGGCCTCGAGTCGCGCGCGCACTCCGCGGTGCCGGTAGCGGACGCGGGCGAGCGCCTCGCGCGGCGTGCGAACCCCAGGTGCGAGCACGACGTCTCGCAGCGTGGCGCGCAACGCGCGGAGCGCCTCCTTCCGGCCGACGTGGACCGTCGCCGAGTGCGCGTCGATGCGCGTGACGAACGCCGGCTCGCCGAGCGCGACGCCCACGCCCTTGCGCTGCCCGACGGTGAACTTGTGAATGCCGTCGTGGTGGCCGACGACACGCCCCGCGTCGTCTACGATCGGCCCGGGGCGGAGCTTGCCCTCCGCTCGCTCCTCCACGAAGCGAGCGTAGGCGCCGGCTCCTTCGCCGACGAAGCAGAGCTCCTGGCTCTCGCCCTTCGTCGCGCCGGGGAGCTTGCGCGCGATCGCCTCCGCGCGCACTTCGGCCTTGGTGCTCTCGCCGAGCGGGAAGACGAGGCGAGCGAGCCACGGCTGCGGTGTCGCGTAGAGGAAGTAGCTCTGGTCCTTGGACGGGTCGCGGCCGGCGAGCAGGTGTGGGCCGTGTGCGTCGCGGCCGATCCGGGCGTAGTGGCCCGTCGCGACGGAGGAGGCCCCGAGCTTGTCGGCGAGGGCGAAGAGCTCGCCGAGCTTCACCGTCCGGTTGCACGCCG
>DATIQP010000591.1:0-4991 GCA_035470765.1 Polyangiaceae bacterium
CGGAGGAGCTTGGTGGCGATCACGCCGGGGTGGAGGCTGTTGGACGTGATGCGTGTATCGTGCAAGCGTCGCGCGAGCTCGTTCGAGAAGAGCACGTTCATGAGCTTGCTCGAGGCGTAGGCCTCGTAGCCGTCCCAGCGCTCGCGCATCTGCAGGTCGTCGAGGTCCACCCGGCCGCTGCCGTGCACGCCGGAGGCGACGTGGACGACGCGCCCCTGGTCGCTCTGACGGAGCGCGGGCAAGAGCAGGTGCGTGAGCAAGAAGTGCGAGAGGTGGTTGACCGCGACGGTCAGCTCGAAGCCGTCCTCCGTCTCGACGCGCCGGGTGGCGAAGACGCCCGCGTTGTTGATCAGCACATCGACCCGCTCGAAGCGCTCGAGCAGCGACGCGCCCATCGCGCGCACCTGCTTCATGCTCGCGAGATCGGCGAAGCACGTCGCCGGCGCGGGCTTGCCCGAGGCCTCCGCGAGCTTGGCCGCGGCCTCGACGGCGCGCGCCTCCGAGCGGCCGTGGACCACGACCTCGTGCCCCAGTCGTAAAAGCTCGAGCGCGGTCTGCCAGCCGATGCCTTCGGTGGAGCCCGTGACGACGATCCGCCGCGCGGCCGTCACTCGAAGGAGACCTCGATCTCGTCGGGCTGCACGTTCTCGAGGCGCGGCGGGATCGCCTTGAAGAGCGAGACGAGCTCGTCACCCCACTTGTGGCCGCCGGCGGGCGGCGCGGGCAGGCCCTTGGCGATCGCCTCGAGGTCCGCGCGGTGCGGATCGCCGAAGCCGAGCTTGCGCGCGAGCATGTCGAGCAGGACCTTCTCCTTCGGGTCCACCTCGTTGTCGACGGTGCTCATCCAGACCGCGGCCACGTAGGCGAACGCCTGGTCCTTCGGCGAGAGGGCCTCGAGGACGAGCTGATCGAAGGGCAGGGGCTCGGCGAGCGCGACGTCCAGCTTGTCGCGGAACTCCTTGCTCAGGTTCAGGACATTGGCCGCGCCCCGCACGCCGGCCTTCTCGTTGTCGTCGAGGCGGCCGTCGGCCCAGGCCATGGAGATGAGGAGGCGGAGAGTTTCCGTGCACGCGAGTGCGCTGATGGTGAGGCGTCGCATGCCAGAGTGATATCCCCAGGCTCGGTCGCACCACAAGAGGCGCGGACCCCGGAGCCGTCGCCAACGGCGACGAAGATGTCAGCCGGAGATCAGGCGAAGGCCGGGGTCTTGCGCGGAGCGGCCATGGGCCAGAGCGTGGCGCCGGCGTTGGGGCCGGGCAGGTCATGGTCGTCATCGTCGTCGTCGCGGCGCTTGCTGCCGGTCAGCCGGTCCCAGACGCTGCGACGCTCGATGGGGGCCCTGCGAAGCTCGCTGACCCAGCCAAACTCCTCGCGTTTCTGCATCGGAAACATTGGAGCGGCCATATACCACGAAACCGCCCTCGCGTACCACTTATGCGGTCACGCCACCGGCAGGCGGATCACGAAGCGCGTGCCGCGGCCGGCGGCGCTGTCGAGGTCCGTCTCGCCGCGGTGCACGTCGACGATGCGCTTGACGACGGTCAGCCCGAGCCCCGTGCCGCTCGCGCGGGTCGTGAAGAAGGGCTCGAAGATGCGGCGCTGCACCTCCGGGGAGATGCCCGGGCCGCTGTCCGCGATCTCGATGCGGACAGCGCCGTCCGCCTGCTGCACGCGGACCGTGATCTTGCCCCCCTCGTCGCCGAGGGCCTGCACGGCGTTGTTGGCGACGTTGAGGATGGCCTGGCGCAGCAGGCGCTGGTCGATGGGCACGGCGGGGAGCCCGTCGGCGATGTCGCGCTCGACCTCGATGGGCGCGCTCGCCTCGGCGAGCGCCGCGTCCACCGCCTCGAGGACGATGGGCTCGACGCGCTCGGGCCGCAGCGCGGGGCTGACCGGCCGGGCCAGGTCGAGCAGGTCGCCCACGATGTCGTTCATCCGCGTCGCCTCCTCCTCGAGGATGCCGACGAGCGTGGCCAGGCGCGGATCGACGCCGGCTTGCTGGCGAATGGCGCCGACGGCGTTGAAGACGACCCCGAGCGGGTTGCGGATCTCGTGGGCGACGACGGCGGCGAGCTCGCCGAGCGCGGCGAGGCGCTCGCGCTGCACGAGCTGCTCCTGGGTGCGGGCGAGGTCGGCGTAGCTCTGCCGGAGATCGTCGAGCAGGCGCTTGGCCTGGATCGCGGCGGCGAAGTGGGCGCCGACGGACTGCAGCAGCTCCAGGTGCGAGGTGCGCGCGGCGCGCCCGTCCGCGTAGGTCGCGACGAGCACGCCGAGCACCTTGGCGCCTGCGATGAGGGGCACGCCCATCATGACGTCGAACGTCAGCCCGGGGTACTCGAGCTGGAGATCCGACCTTCGGTACATCATGGGCGCGCGCCGGCGCACGAGGTCCGTGATACGGACGCGAGGATCGATCGCAGAGACGCGTCGGATCGACTCCACGGCCTCGTCGGGGAATCCCAGGTGGTACACGAGCTCGAGCTGCTCGCCGCTCTCGTCGAGCAGCGACACCGCGAAGGTATCGGTGCCGACGACGCGGGCGAGCGCCGCCGTGCTCGTGCGGAAGATCTCGGCGAGGTCGGTCGCGGCTCCCGCGACGGCGCCCACCTGGTTCAGCACGGCGAGCTGCTCGTTGCGCGCGGAGAGATCCGCGATGACGCTCGCCGCGTCGAGGGCGCCCGAGACCTGGATCCGGAGCAGGCTGAAGCTCGCGAGGTCGTCCTCGAGCAGCCAGTCGCCCAGGATCATGAGCAGCTGCCACGGGTGTTGCTTCACGTCGATGCGGAGGGCGAGCCCGCGCCGGATGCCGACGTCTCGTGCGGCCGTCTGAACGCGGGCGTCGCCCCAGAAGATGGCGGCGCCGAGCGGGATGTCGTCGATGAAGGCCGCCCCTTCAGCCCAGGCCTTGCGCCCGCCCGTGCGCCACGTGCCGAGGTGCCCGCGGATCGTGGCGCCGGAGGACTGCTCGAACTGCGCCAACAGCTGCCCGGGCGCGCCTGCGTCGACCAGGCGCAGGCCGGACTCTTCCGGCGCCATGCGAGCCCAGGCAATGCCCAGGGACACGAGCCCGTCACCGAGGGTCGTGAGGATGCGCTCCACGGTGTGCTCGCGCTGGATGGCAGCGCCGAGCCCGGCCAGCGCGAGCAGCTTGGCACGGCGGGCGACGAGGTGCGTCCGGTCGGCGAGCTGGAAGACCACAGTGTCCGGATCTCGCATGGATGCCCAGAGCTCGACGTGGCGCGTCGCCCCGTCGGAGCGGACGACGTCGAACTCGTACGACTCGGGCACTGGCTCGCCCTTGAGACGCCGCTGGTTGCGCTCGCGGACGCGCGGCTGGTCCATGTCGGCGACGCGCTCGTAAAATGGACGGCCGACGAGGTCCTCGCGTCGCAGCGCGAGCAGCGTCGCGAGCGCCTCGTTCACGTGGACGAACCGGCCATCGCGGATCACGCCGAGCGGCAGCGGGCTTTGCTCCACCCAAGCCGCGTCGACGTCGGGCTCTGCGGGGGGTGACCGTGAGCTCATCGAACGCCTCGACGATAGCACGGGCCGCGCAGAGTGCCTTGTGATCGAGTCATCGGCGTGCAACTCTCCCGGCCGATGAGCGCGCGCGAGCTACTCGGGGCGATGACGAAGGCCTATGGCGTGCAGCTCCCTGCCCGGTACCGGAGGTTCGTCGAGAAGAAGGAGTGGGAGAAGCTCGGCGACATGCACCTCCGGCTCGTCCATGGCTTCTTGCGGGGCACCTTCGAGGTCGATTTCCTCGACCCGGCGCTCGCCGATCTGAGCGAGCTCGGCGAGCAGCAGGACATCGACGACATGGATGACGTGGACTGGAAGGCCGAGTTCGGCGACTACGTCCCCTTCGCGACCCTGGTCGACGCGTCCTCGGAGGACGAGGACGAGGAGCCCGAGCCCGTGAAGGGCTTCTTGATCGTCTCGGTCACCGACGCCGCCTGCCCGGTGCTCCTCTGGGACCACGACGGCTGGATGATCTACCCCCTCGCTCGCTCGCTCGACGATTTCCTGGCCGGCGTGGCGAGCGGCAAGCGCCTCGAGCACGATCGCGCGGGCTCTCCCTACAAGAAGTTCGCGTGGGTCGAGCCCGGCGAGGACGAGGACGAGGACGAGGACGAGGACGAGGACGAGGACGAGGACGAGGACGACGACGCCTGAGGCTCACGCCTCGAAGCGCGCTGCGCTCTCGAGGATTTGCCGGTGCTCGGGGATCCCGCTCAAGAAACGCTCGCGCGTCGCGGCGTCTTGGATTTTGGCAGCCGAGTGCAGCACGCGCTCGCGGGCGGCGAGGAGCTCCCGGCGAGCCCCCGCGACATCGCCGCTCGCTTCGAGGGCGCGCGCGTACGAGAGGCGCATGAGGGCCTCACCTTCTTCGACGTCTCCGATTCCTTCGAGCGTCTCCATGCCCTCGAGGGCCACGCCGAGCGCCTCGCCGTGGCGCCCCGCGCGGACGAGCACGTGCGCGAGCGCGGCGAGCGCGTGCATGCGCACGGGCGCAGCCACCTCGAGCAGCTCGATCGCGCGTCGGGCCTCGCGCTCCGCGCCCGCGAGATCTCCCGAGTCGGCGAGCATGAGCCCGAGGTAGATGCGAGAGGCGCCCTCGAGGCGCTTGTCGCCGAGGTGGAGGCCTTCTTCGATGGCCTGCGTTTCGAGCGCGATCGCCTCGGGCAGCCGCCCTTGATAGGCGAGCGCCATGCCGAGGTTGTGCCGCGCCGCGGCCGTGACGTAGCCGAGCCCGAGCGGCTCCGACCACAAGAGCGCGGCCTCGAGCTTGTCCTGGGCTCCTCGCGGGTCGCCGAGCACGAGCAGGCCGTAGCCGACGTTCACGCGCGCGAGGCTCGCCGAGCGCAGGTCGCCGCCTTGCTCGAAGCCCTCGGCGGATTGCGACACGAACTCGACGTGCGCGGCCGCGTCGCCGGAGACGAGCGCCTGCATGCCGCGGGCCTGGAAAGCTGCCCCGCGTGCGATCGGCT
>DATIQP010000592.1:0-24745 GCA_035470765.1 Polyangiaceae bacterium
AGGACATGTACGCGCTCATCTGCGAGCTCGATCCGGACGACGACGTCGCGCAGGTCGCCCTCGAAGAGGTCCGCAAGGCGCAGGGCAAGTTCGGCGAGATCGTCGAGATGCTCGTCGCGCGCAGCGAGAAGGCGAAGGACAGCGACGAGCGGGCGCGCATCATGGCGGAGATCGGCCACATCTGCGCCACCGAGCTCGACGACAAGGACCAGGCGCTCATCGCGTACACGCAAGCGCTCTGCGAGCGGCCTTCCATCCCGGACGTACCCGAGGAGATCGAGCGCCTCGCGGCCGGCAAGGCCGAGCGATGGAACGACGTGCTCGCCTCGATGACCGAGGCCGTCAAGACCGACTCGCTCCAGCAGGCCGAGAAGAACCTGCTCCTGTCGCACGCCGCGCGCTGGTACGACACCAAGCTCGGCCGCGCCGACATGGCCCTGCTCGCCTATCAGCAGATCCTCGTCACCGAGCCCGCGAGCGAGGCTGCCCTCGAGGGGATGATCCACATCTATCGCAAGGCGCAGCAGTGGCCCGAGCTGGCCAACATCCTGCTCTCTCGCGCCGACGCCCTCGGACAGAGCCCGCGCGAGCGCGACCTGCGCGCGGAGGCCGCGGAGCTCTTCGAGACGCGCCTCGGCGACGCCAACCGCGCCAAGGACATCTACGGCGCGGTGCTCGCCCAGGACCCGGGGCACGTGCGCGCGGGCGAGGCCCTCGCCCGCATCGCCGAGAGCGGCGGCGACTACAAGACGCTCGTCACGCTCCTCGAGCGCCGCGCAGACGCGCGGCGGGGCGCCGAACGCGCCGAGGTGCTCGCGCGGATCGCCGAGGTGTACGAGGACCACCTGAGCGACCTCGGCGAGGCCACGCGCCGCTACGAGGCGGTGCTCGCGATCGATCCGAAGCACCTCGGGGCGCTCAAGGGCCTCCACCGCATCTTCAACCGGACAGGCCGCTACCGCGAGCTGCTCGACAACCTCGAGCAGCAGGTCTCCGTCGCCGCGACGCCGCGACAGAAGATCAACCTCTACGAGCGCATGGCGGGCCTCTACGACGAGGAGTTCCTCGACCACGAGAAGGCCGCCCAGTGCCTCGAGGCGATCCTCGCCTTCGACGGCGCCAACGACGGCGCGCTCAGCGGGCTCGCGCGCCACTACCGCGCGCAGAACAAGTGGGAGGAGGTCGTGAAGCTCTACGAGCGCCACGCCGCCGCCACCGCGGACGAGTCGCGCCGCGTGGAGCTGCTCCTCTCGCGCGCGCGGACGCTGGCCGAGCAGGTCGGGTCGCCGGAGCGCGCGACGCGCGCCTACGAGCAGGTCCTCGAGATGGTCCCGGGTCACTCCGGCGCGCTCGAAGCGCTCGCGCACCTGCGCGAGGTGAGCGGCGACGCCAACGCCGCGCTGACGGCGATCGAGGCCCTCGCCAACAAGGTGCAGGCGCCGGAGCAGAAGGCCGACCAGTGGATGCGCGCGGCGAAGCTGCTCGAGTCACGAGGCGATCGCGACGGCGCCATCCAGCGCTACAAGCTCGCCCTCGAGGCCAACCCGAAGGACACGAACGCGGCGGCCGCGTTGCGCGCCGCCTACGCGGCCCGAGGCGACGCGATCTCGGTCGTCGAGCTGATCGAGAACGAGCTGAAGACGGCCGAGGGCAACATGGCCAAGGCGCGCCTGCACGCCGAGCTCGCGCGGCTTTACCGCATCCAGCTCCGCGACGAGGTCAAGGCCGAGGCGGCGGCGAAGGTCGCCGCCGGGCTCGACGCCAACAACCCCGACGCGCAGGTCGTCCTCGGCGACATCGCGTTCGACAACCAGCGCTTCCTAGAGGCGTCGAAGGCGTACGAGTCCCTGGTCGGCCGCACCGCGGCGCTGCCGAAGGACGACGGGCTGCGCGTGCTGGTGCGGTTCATCGAGGCCGTGAGCCGCGTCACCCCGTCGGGGTCGATGCTGCCCGCTCCGCTCTCGGGGTCGTCGCCGGACCTTTCGGCGTCGGGGGCCAAGCCGGCTGCCAACCCCAAGGTGCTCGTCGCCATCGAGGCGCTGCAGAAGGCTGCCCCCGAGGACATGGACACGGCGGCTCGCGCCGCCAAGGCGGTCTTCGACTTCGGCGACCCGGGGACGGCGAAGCGCATGTACGAGGAGCTGCTCGCGAAGTGGGGCAGCAAGATGGTGGGCAGCGACCGCGGCGAGGCCCTCTACGGGCTCGGCGAGAGCGCGCGGCGCGTCGGCGATCTCGACGCCGCGCTGCAGCCGCTGCGCGAGGCAGCGGACGCCGACCCGTCGAGCCCGCGCCCGCTGCGCGCCCTCGCGAAGGTCTACGAGGCCAAGGAGGATTTCCGCGAGGCCGTGCGCATCCGGCGCCGCCGCCTCGACATGGCCGTCGGCCAGGAGCGCTTCGAGCTCTTGCTCGAGATCGGCGACCTCGAGTCGCAGAAGCTCAACGATCGCGCCGCCGCGTCCAAGACGTACGCGGCCGCGCTCGAGGAGCGGCCCGACGATCGCAAGCTGCTCACGCGCCTGATGCAGCTCTACTCGGAGGAGAAGGACTGGCACAAGCTCGTCGAGGTCGTGCTCCGCCTCGCGGACTTCGTCGATGACCCGAAGCAGCGCGCGAAGTACATGCACACTGCAGCCATCGTCTCGGCCCGCCAGACGGGCGACGTCGACGCGGCGCTCGTCTACTACGACCGCGCGCTGGAGGCCGACCCGACGCTGAGCCGAGCGCTCGAAGAGGCCCTCGAGCTCCGCAAGCAGAAGGGCGACCACGACGGAGTGGAGCGCCTGCTGCAGATGCAGCTCGAGCAGGCCAAGCAGGCGCAGGATCGCACGGCGATCCCGAAGATCCTCGACCAGCTCGCGAACCTGTACCACAAGTTCCTCAGCGAGCCGGAGATGGCGATCGACGCCTACGAGGCCGCGCAGGCCTTCGACCCGGACAACAAGGAGCGCGGCGAGATCCTCGCCGAGCTGTACGCGAGCGACGTCTCGCAGTACCTCGACAAGGCCGTCAAGGCGCAGGCGCAGATCCTCAAGCGCAACCCGTACCGCGTCGAGAGCTACAAGCTCTTGCGCCGCCTCTACACCGAGGCCCAGCGGCCGGACGCCGCCTGGTGCTTGTGTCAGGCGCTCGCGGTCCTCAACCTCGCTGAGCCGGACGAGGAACGGTTCTACCGCCGCTACAAGGCCGACAACGCCGCGCCCGCGCAGGCCGTGATGACCGAGGACGACTGGCAGAAGCTCGCTCACCCGGACCAGGACGTGCTCCTCACGCGGATCTTCGCGATGATCCAGCCGACCATCATCCGCGCGCGCACCCAACCGCTCGAGGCGCTCGGCTACGACCGCCGCTACGCGATCGACCCGTCGCTGCACCCGTATCCGGTCTCGCAGACGCTCTACTACGTGCAGGGTGTGCTCGGTACGCAGGCGCCGCTCGTCTTCCAGAACCCGAACGATCCGAGCGGCCTCGGCTTCATCCACGCCCACACGCCGGCCATCGTCCTCGGACGCGCGGCGTTCGAGGCGCAGGTCCCGACCCAATCGATGGCGTTCGTCGCGGGCCGCCACCTCACGTACTACCGGCCTGGGTTCTACGTGCGCCACCTCGTGCCCACCGGCACCGGCCTCAAAGCGTGGCTCTTCGCCGCGATCAAGACGTGTGTGCCGCAGTTCCCCGTCTCGGCCGACTTGCAGGGCCCGGTCGCCGAGAACATGCAGTCGATGGCGCAGGAGTTCCAGGGCGTGAACAAGGAGCGGCTCTCGAGCCTGGTCTCCAAGTTGATCCAGACCGGCGCCTCGCTCGATCTCAAGAAGTGGGTCGCCTCCATCGATCTCACCGCCGATCGCATCGGCTTCTTGCTCGCGCACGATCTCGCGCTGGCGACCGAGGTGATCCGCGCGACGGAAGAGGGCGCGAGCATCCCGGGCAAGGAACGCGTGAAAGAAGTGGTTCTCTTTTCGGTGAGCGAAGAGTACTTCGACATCCGCCAAAAGCTCGGCATCGCCGTCGAGTGATCCTTACCCAACTAGGTGCATGATGCAGACGATTCGTCTTTCGATGACCGCGCTCTTGGTCCTCTCCGCCGCCGTGGCGGCCGGCTCGTTCGCCGGCGGCTGCAGCAGCGGGGGCGGAAACACCACCGACGGCGGTGGGGAGGGCGGGGGGGGCAACACGGTCATGCAGACGGGCCAGATCGTCGACTACACGTCCAAGTCAGGCCTCGGGGGCATGATCGTGAGCTCGGGGACGACGCAGGCCGCGACCGATAGCAAAGGCAAGTACTCGCTCAGCGTCGTCAAGGGCCAGGCCTACACCATGGCGACCTCCAGCGATCCCGACGGGGGAGGGCCGGGCTACCTCACGCTCGACGAGCAGGAGTGGATGCTGCTCGGCGACGCGGACCGCGGCCAGACCTCGGCCGTGTCGAACGGCACCGAGAGCTTGCTCAAGAACATCCTCCAACCCCCGCCCGATCCGGCGCTCGCCGTGCTGAGCATTCAGGTCAAGGCGAGCAACCCCGACGGCGGGCCCTGCACCTCGGCGACGGGCGCCACCATCAGCGTCCCCGGGCTCGCCGCGGACGGCGGTACCGGCGCTCACCTCGTCTACTTCTCGGGCGCGCTGCCCGATCCCAACGCCACCTACGTCACCGACGGCCTCGTGCCGTCGGCGATCATCTACGACATGCCGGTCGGCATGTTCTCGGCCGTGACGGTCACGCCGCCCGCGGGTTGCACCGTGGAGGCCTTCCCGGTCGCCGAGCCCACCGCCCCCAACATCATGTACACGGGCAACGTCAAGCTCGAGGCGAGCCAGACCGCCGCGGGAGTGAACGTCGCCTCGTTCATGCGGGTCTTTCTGAAGTAGTAAGAGAGACGTGCTGCTGCGGAAGTTGTTGCTCCCGACGCTCGTGGCCCTGGGCGGTTGCTCCAAGGGCTGCTCCGACAAGCCCGAGGGCCCGAGCGAGGCTTCGGTCGTCGTCGTTTCGTCCGCCGCGCTCGACGCGGCGAAGGAAGCGGCGCCGCCCAAGCCGACCATCCCGAAGGACCTCGACGTCCTTCTCATCACGATCGACTGCCTGCGGGCCGACATGCCGTGGGTCGGCTACCCGCGCGACATCGCGCCGAACCTCACCAAGCTGGCGGAGAAGGCGGTCGTCTACACGCACGCCTATTCGATGAGCTCGTACACGTCGATGAGCCTGGGCGGCTTCCTCGGCGGCAAGCTCTCGAGCGAGATGACGCGCGACGGCTACTTCTTCTCCACCTACGCGCCGAGCAACCTCATGTTCCCGGAGGTGATCCAGGCCGCGGGCATCCACACGATGAGCGCGCACGCGCACGGCTACTTCAAGAACTCGGGCTTCGATCAGGGCTTCGACGCGTACGAGATCGTCCCGAACTTGAAGTGGAACCAGACCACCGACGTGAACGTCACGTCGCCGGAGCTCGAGGCCATCGCGGAGAAGATGCTCGGGGATCCGCAGAACGAGCAGAAGCGCTTCTTCGCGTGGTTTCACTTCGTCGACCCGCACGACCAGTACATTCGTCACGAGGGCATCGACTACGGCAAGACGGCGCGCGACCTGTACGACGGAGAGATCACCTTCACCGACCGGTACATCGGCAAGCTGCTCGATTTCGTGGCGCAGCGGCCGTACGGCAAGAAGACCGCCATCATCGTCACCGCCGATCACGGCGAGGCGTTCGGCGAGCACGGCATGGAGCGCCACGCCTTCGAAGTCTGGGAGATGCTCGTCCGGGTGCCGCTCATGTTCGTCATCCCCGGTGTGCCTCCGGCCAGGATCGACACCCAGCGCAGCGCCATCGACATGGCGCCGACCATCCTCGACCTGTTCGGCCTTCCGCGAGAGGCGAGCTTCGAAGGCAAGAGCCTGGTGCCCGAGCTGCTCGGCGAGTGCGCCGGCGACGCCGGAGCAGCGAACGAGGCCTGCGCGGAGCGCGACGTGGTCGTGGACCTTCCCGCGACGAGCGACAGCGAAAAGCACCGAGCCTTCATCCACGGCCACGAGAAGATCATCGACTTCGGCAAGCAGGAGTACTTGCTGATGTTCGACCTCGCCGCGGACCCCGAGGAGAAGCACCCCATCTCGAAGGGCGACGAGTACGACGCGATGGTGGCGCGCTACCGTGCCTTCAAGAAGACGGTGGTGGAGGTGCCGGGGACGGGCTGCAAGGAAGGCTGCCTCTTCGGGACGACGAAGCCCGACGCCGGAGCGAACGACCGATGAGAATTCGGCCCGTCGCCTGCCTCAAGGACAACTACGCCTACCTGGTGTGCGACGACGGCGGAGCTTGCGCGATCGTCGATCCATCGGAGGCGGGTCCGGTCGTTGCGGCTGTCCGGGCGCACGGCCTCTCGCCGTCGGCCATCTGGAACACCCATCACCACTACGATCACGTCGGAGGCAACGAAGAGGTCGCCAAGGCGCTCGGCATCTCCGACGTCTACGGCCACGCCTCGGACCGCGGCCGCATCCCGGCGCAGACGAAGTTCGTCCAGGAGGGCGACCGCTTCGCGCTCGGCGAGACCCCGGTGAGCATCCTCCACATCCCGGGCCACACGCTCGGCGCGGTCGCGTACGTCCTCGGCGGCGCCGACCCGGCCGTCTTCACGGGCGACACGCTCTTCGTCGCCGGCTGCGGGCGGCTCTTCGAGGGCACGCCCGAGATGATGTTCGCCTCGCTCGGCAAGCTCGCGGCGTTGCCCGACGAGACGCGCGTCTACTGCGGCCACGAGTACACCGAGGCAAACCTGCGCTTCGCGCGCGCGGTCGAGCCCGACAACGCCGCCGTCCGCGACGCCGCCGCCGCGGCCAGAGCGACGCGCGAGCGCGGCGAGCCGACGGTGCCGAGCCGCATCGCCGACGAGAAGCGCATCAACCCCTTCGTCCGCGCCCGGAGCGTCGCCGAGCTGGCCGATCGGCGCGCGAAGAAGGACGTGTTCTAGGGCTCCTCGCCGCTGGGGTCCGCCACGAAGCGTGCGACCGCCTCTCGCTCTCGGAGGACGAAGTCCTCGACGATGTGACGCAAACGTGCATTGTGCACGTAGTGCGCCGAGTGCATTTCCGTCGGGCGGAAGCCGCGCGCCAGCTTGTGCTCGCCGCCGGCACCGGGCTCGAAGACGCTCAGGCCCTGCGCGATGCACTCGCGAATGCCGTGGTAGTAGCAGACGTTGAAGTGCAAGAAGGGCAGCTCGGCGGTCGCACCCCAGTAGCGGCCGTAGAGCCGATCGCCCTTCTGCACGTTGAACGCGCCGGCGATCGGCTCGTCGCCCTTGAACGCCATCACCCACGCGAGCCGATCTCGGAAGCGCTCCGCGACGAGCTCGAAGAACCTCTCGTTCAGGTAGCGACGGCCCCAGACGAACTTGTCCACGGTCGTGAGGTAGAACCGGTACATGGCGTGGACGATCTCGGGCGTGATGCGATCGCCGCGGAGCGTCTCGATGCGCACGCCGTCCTTGTCGGGCTGGGCCGCCTCGCGCCGGATCTGGTTGCGCCGCTTCGACTTGAACGTCGAAAGGAAGTCCTCGAAGGTGCCATAGCCCTGGTTGTGCCAGTGGTACTGGACGCCCGAGCGTCGCATGTAGCCGGCGCTCTCCCAGCCGCGCGCCTCCTCTTCGCGCAGAAACAGAGCGTGCGCCGACGAGCAGCCGGTCTCCACGGCGAGCGTGCGCACGGCCGCGGCCATCGCGCCGATGGTCGTCGCGCGGTCGGCGCCGGGCGCCACCAGCACGCGCTCGCCCGTGACCGGCGAGAAGGGCGCGGCTACGAGCAACTTCGGGTAGTAGCGCAGGCCCATGCGCCGGGCGAGATCGGCCCACGACCAGTCGAAGACGAACTCGCCCTCGCTGTTCGTCTTCACGTAGCCCGGAGCGAACGCGAGCAGGCGACGCTCCGGGCCGCCGACGTCGGTCAGCTCGAGGTGCGCCGGGGTCCAGCCGTGGGCATGGTCGCCCGCGCCGCCCACGCACCCCGCCTCCTCCATGCAGTCGAGCCACGTCCACTCGACGAACGGCGAGCCCGCTTCGCCCACACAAGCGTCCCAGGTCTCCTTCGGGACTTCGCTCACGCGCGACAGGACGCGCAGCTCGAGGCTCGTGGAGCCGCTCGCCGCTCCCGTCACGACGGCTTCGGGTCCTCCCGGCAGAGCACGAAATAGTTTTCCGTCCACTTGCCGCCGCGGATGGCGCGCCCGATCGAGACGTGCTCCGAGATGCCGCGCATCACGTCGATCATCTTCGCGTAGATGATCGGCCCCAAGGTCGTCAGCGACTCGTTCGGCTTGATCGGAGGCCAGGCGTCGGGCTTCGCCGGAGGCACCTTGTAGTAGTCGATGTCGAGCTCGCCCTCGAGCGCGTCCTTGCGCTCCGGCGGGTGCATGACGAAGTAGCCGGGCCCGGACGCAAACTCGTACCAGTTCCAGTTGTAGCCCCAGAGCTCGTTCGCGTGCGCGTCGCCGTTGGGCTTGGGCTTACAGAACCGCTTCTGGAAGTGCGTGAACGCGGGGAGCGAGTTCTTTCCCCAGTGGATGACCTCGACGAGCGGGTCGGTCCCCGCGGGGACGAAGTGGTCCAGCGTGAGGGGCCGAAAGCCCTTGGCGGCCTCGAACAGGCGCGCCTGCGTGCGCTTGTTCCAGTGCAGGATGGTGTCCACCCGTCCGGGGTGGCCGAGGCCGTCGAGCACCTCCCCGAGGCGAGGAAGGTCGACTTCGTTGTCGATCAGGACGTCGAGGTTCATCGCCCTGCAGGTCTAGCACATCACTCCGGAGGAATCGTGCGCGTCCAGGTACCCAAATAGCGCCCTTGCACCAGCGGATCGGCACGGAAGGTCTCGGGCTCACCCACGAGGGCGACGCTTCCGTCGAGGAGCAGCACCGCGCGATCGCAGACGCGCAGCGCTTCGGCCACGTGGTGATCGGCGAGCACGACGGCTACTCCGTCGTCCTTTGCGAGCCTGCGGAGCAGCTCGCCGAGGTAAGAGGCGCCCGCGGGATCGACGCCCGCGAAGGGCTCGTCGCAGATCAGCACCTTGGGTTTGCTCGCGAGAGCGCGCCCAATCTCGAGGCGCCTGCGCTCGCCCGCGCTCAGCTCTCCGGCCCGCACCTGCAGGCGCTCGCCGAGCTGGACGCGCTCGGCCGCGGCGACCGGCTCTCCGATGGTGCCGAGCGCCATGCGCTGGAACGTCTCGAAATTCTGCCGCACCGTCAGATCGAGCAGCACGCTGGGAGTCTGAGGGACGTAGCCCATGCCGGCGCGCGCCCGGCGCCAGAGCGGCCAGTCGCTCACGTCCCGCCCCTCGAGGCGCACGGCCCCCGCGGAAGGCGTGATCTCGCCCATCAACGCGCGGAAGAGCGTCGACTTGCCGGCGCCCGATGGCCCGAGCACGCCGAGCACCTCGGACGAGACCACGTCCACGTCGACGTCGCGCAGGAGAACCTTGCCGCCGCGCTCCACGCGCAGGCCCCGACCTTCGAGCGCCGCGCTCACTTTGCGGGAGGCACCGGCACGGAGCCCTTGACCTGCGACATGCTCACCTTGCCGCTCGCGATGTCGATCGTCGCGCGGTCGGCCTGCAGCCAGCCCTGACCGCGAGCGAGCCGCACGCCGCCGCGGAGCTCGAGGACCTGCTTGGCGAGATCGAGCTCGACCTCCGGCGCCTCGGCGTGCACGCCGCGCACGTCGGCGCTGACGCCGCCCGAGCCGCGCGCCCACTTCACGTGTGGCGAGTTGTCGAACTTCAGATCGATGCGCGGGCAGCTCACCTTGAGGTCACCCTTCGACAGCGACACGTTCCCCGTCAGCAGCGCTTCGCCCGCGTTCACGTCCACGTCGAGCCTGTCGGCCTGGAGGCTCATCGCGTCGCCGCCGCCCACGCCCAGGATCGGATCGGCGGCCGACGCCGCCGGGACCAGCAGTGCGGCGAGGGCGGCGATGATGGCCAGGGTGCGAGCGCGCATCACCTTGAGTGTGTGCGCACGGGCGGGCTCAGCGCAAGGGAAACGTCACGTCGAGAGCAGCGCCAGGAGCTCGTCCAGCTCGGAAATGAGGCCCCCCATGGTGCGCGGCGGCAGGTGCTCGACGGCGCGAGCCCCGAGCTGTTCCGTGGCGGACGCGACGGCGGCCCGGGCCACGGGCCCGGCGAGGCTCGCCTGGCGCGGCGGTGCGGTGAAGGCCGCGGCCCGGACGACGGCCCGCGCGACCAGCCCCCACGCTTCGGCGTCCACCCCGGCGCTCGAGGTCTCTCGCGCGAGCGCGCTGGCGAGGGCAGGGGCGAGCCGGACGACAGCGCGGTCCACCCGGTAGCGCTGCAGGACCGCGTCCGTCGCCGCTCGCGCCTCGTCCCGCCCCGTGACGACCACCTCGAGGTCATGCGCGAGCCCCAGCGACGGCGCCTCGAGGCTCTGCGCGATCCGCCCGGCGATCTCTTCTGCGTCCCGGTCGAGGCGGGCGGCCGCCGCCGAGAGCTCGTGGCGGCGAGCCTCCGCTTCGGCCCTCGACTCTTCCTCGGTGCGCGCGGCCGTAGCAGCGGTGGCGCGGAGCTCCGCCGCGATCTTCACGCACCGGCGCCGCAGCGCCCGTTCCTTGAGCTCGCCGCTGCGGGCGATGATGTCCTCGTCGAGGAGCTTCTGGACGTCGGCCCACCGCGACGCCACCAGGGCCGCCTCGTCGCCGAGCTTCCCGGCGAGCGCGAGCCGCGCGCTCATCGCCACCGGCGGCGCGAGCGAGCGCAGGCCGACCTCGTCGAGGGACGTGCGCACCATGTCCATCACCTTCTCGAGCGCTTCCGCGCCGAGCCGGTCGGCCTTGTTGACGAGGATCTGCACGGGAAGCCGCCTCGCCTTGGCGTCCTCCAGGATCGTTCGCTCCGACTGCTTGAGCGGCTGGCCCGCGTCGAGCAGCCAGATCGCAGCGTCTGCTTCCTCGAACGCGGACGCCGCCGCCTCGGTGTGGCGTGCGTCCGGCGCGTTGAAGCCCGGCGTGTCCAGGATCTCGACGCGCGTGAGGAACGCGATCGGCTGGAGGATCTCGACGCGCTTCACTCGCGCGGGGTCGACCGACTTGAGCGCATCGCGGAGGCTGCTCGACGGCACGATGCGCTCCTTCGGATCGTCGGGCTTGTCCGGGTCGAGCGCGATGCGCGCGATGGGGTCCGGGCCGTAGCGCAGGTGGTGGAGCGTCGCCGTCGTCGGCAGCACGCCCGTCGGCGCCACGTCCGCGCCGACGAGCGCGTTGATGAAGGTGCTCTTTCCGGCGTTGAACTCGCCGACGATGGCGACGCGCACCGGCCGCGCTCGCTCGCCCGCCAGCGACGCGATCGCCGCCATCGAGGGCAGATCGTGCAGCTCGCGCGCGTGCGCGTCGAGCCGCGCGAGCAGGAGATCCCACGCTGCCGCGTCGTCCGGGAGCCACGCGGACAACAGGGCGCGCACCCGCTTGCGCGCCAGCGGGAGCACGCGGGCCGACCGCACGCGGCGGAGCTCGTCGAGCTGCGCGTCGGCAGTCTTGGCGCCGGGCAGGAGGCGTCGCGCTTCGTCCACCTCCACGTCGGACGCGGTACCGAGCACCTCGAGCGCGAGCGCGGCGGCCTTCTCGTCGCCGTCCTCGAGCGCCGCGTCCAGCAGCGGTCGCGCGGCCCCCGCGTCGCCTCCTCGAACCGCGTCGACCAGCGCCATCCGCGCCTCGTCGCGCTTCCCCTCGGCGCGCGCGAACGCCGCGCGCCAGCGGGCGAGCTCCGCTTCGCCTCGCGCCTCGACCACCGTCCGCACGCGCGCGCGCGTCGCCTCGTCGCTCGGCACCCACGCGAGCGTCGACGAGAGCGCTTCGCTCGCGCCGGGCGTGTCGAGCACCCACGCGCGAACCAGCGGGACGAACGCCCCGGCGTCGTCCAGCGCCGCGAGCGCGCGCCCGAGCGCGAGCGCCGCGCGCCCGTCGGTGGGATCGAGCTCGACCCCCCGCAGGAGCGAGAGCGCACCCTTGGCGTCGCGCTGCAGCAGGCGCGCCTCCGCCCTGCGCAGGGTGATTGGGGCGCTCTTGATGTCGGGAGCCCGCTCAAGCCACAGACCGGCGCGCGCACCGTCGCCCGCGGCCAGGTCGAGGTCGGCCAGCTCGAGCAGCGCCGCGGTCCGCTCCTCGCTGCCCGCCTGCGCCACGGCGAGGGCCCTCACGAACGCGTCGCGTACGTCGTCGGCCCCCGCGCCCGTCCGCTGCCGCGCCCGTCCGAGCCGCAGCCACACCTCGGCCTGCGAGGGCACGAGGGCCGCGAGCTCCTCGAGCGTCATGTGAGCCTCGGCGTCCAGGCCCCCCGCCTCGCACGCGTCCGCGAGCAGGGCGAGCCCGAGCGGCGAGCCCGGCACGCCCGCGAGCACGGCGTGGGCTGCGGCGCGAGCCCGCATCGCGTCCCCGCGCGAGAGCGCCTCCTCGCCCTCGCGGAAGCGGTCGTCGAGGCCCGTGATCACGATCTCCACTCGCCCGAGCCAGCGGCCGATCGTGTCTGCCAGGCGCATGTCGGCCGGGACGATATCAGCGCCAAAAAACTACGCAACCGGCGCCGGCGGCGGCCGATGGGGCCCTGAAAAGGAGCCTGACATGCGTACTCGAATGGCGTTCGGTCTCGTTGCTTTGGTCGCGGCCTCCGGCTGCACGGCGAACACCTTCACCGGTGGTGACGGCGGGACGGACAATCCGCCCCCGGTCGGTGGCGGCGGTGGCAAGGACGGCGGGAGCGAGGGCGGGCAGACGGACGCCGCAGTCCCCCCAGGCTGCGATGCGACCAAGCTGCCGACTGACGACGCGTGCGTCGTCAACGACGCCGAGGGCATCTTCGTCTCGTCCTCGCAGGGAACGGCAGTGGGCGACGGCACGATGGCCAAGCCCATCGGCTCGCTCGACGCAGGCATCGCGGCCGCCAAGAAGGCGGGCAAGCGCGTGTACGCTTGTGGTGAGACCTACGCCGAGCCCATCACGATCCAGGACGGCGTCTCCGTCTTCGGCTACTTCGACTGCAACGGTGGCTGGAAGGTCGGCACGTCGCACGCGCAGATCAAGCCCGCGACGAGCCCCGCCGCGCGCGCATCGAACATCACGACCTCGACGCGCGTCGAGGCGGTCGACATCATCGCGCCGGACTTCATGGACAAGTCCCAGAGCTCCATCGGCCTGATCGCCAACGCGTCACCGTCGCTCACGATCGTCCACGCGACGATCCACGCCGGCACGGGGGGCAAGGGGGACGACGGGACGAACGGCATCCAGCTCATCGACTCGGGCAGTGCAAAGAACGGCGGTAACACGTGGGCTCAAGGCGTGTGCACCGGAACGCTGTGCCCGATCAGCGTCTACAACGCGGTCTCTGGCGGCGTGAATACGTGCAGCGGTGAGGCGGGCCACGACCCGGCACCGGGCGGCAGCGGCGGCTTCGGTGGCAAGTACGACGTGCAGTCCGTGTACGACTCCAACATCAGCACGTGGACGCACCAATGGGCGGTCAACGGCCAAAGTCGTACCGACGGCAGCGGCGGGATCGCGGGGGTCGCGCAGGGGGGAACGCAGTCGGTCGCTGCCGCGAACGGCACGCATGGCGCCGCCGGCGCGGACGGATCGAGCGGCGGCTCCGTTGGCGTGTTCGCGGCGAGCGGCTACGCGAACGCAGACGGCGTGGAGGGGACAGCAGGCCAGCCTGGTCAAAGTGGCGGGGGGGCGGCTGGCGTCACGATCTCGAAGGTGGACTACCCCGCTGCGAGCTATCAGCTCGGGACGCCCGGATGGGGCGAACCGGGGCCGGGCGGCGGCGCGGGAGGCTGCCCGGGCCTGGCCGGCGTGGCCGGAAAGGGCGGCGGCGCGAGCGTGGCGATCGTCAGCGTGCAGAGCCCCCTCGTTCTCGACCACGTGACGATCGAGGCTAGCTCCGGCGGCGCCGGCGGTGCGGCGGGGAAACGCAGCGCACCGACGCTCGGCGGCACCGGCGGCGCTCCGGTGAAGTACACCAAAGGCGCCGGCAGTGGTGGGATGGGTGGTTACGCCGGCATCAGCGGCAACGGTGGCGGCGGACCTTCCATCGGCATGGCGTATCAGGGCGGTGAGCCGCAGTTGCTCGCTTCCACCACCAAGTCGGCAGCGGGCGGAAGTGGCGTGGCCCAGCGCGTGTACGTCGACGGAACCATCATCCCCGCCTCGCCCGACGGGCTCGGCAAGGACGTCTACTCCTTCTGAGACTCACACTGCGACTTCGCTGGCGAGGAGGCGCTCCAGCCGCTCTGGCTCCACACGAAGCACCATCACCTTCTCGCGATCGACGAGTACCAAGCCGGGGGGAGCGCCCCTCGGCTTGCGTACGTATTTGCGGGGCACGTACGTGATCTCGACGGAGAGCTCGCCGCGCGCGTCGGAGAAATGAGCCGCGAGATGGGCGGCGTCGACGAGCAGATCGGCCGGGCAGCTCCGGCCTCGCCCGAGCGGGACTACGACGTGAGCGCCCGCGACGCCGCGCGCGTGGAGCCAGAGGTGATACGGCTTGGCGACGTCGAAGGTGAGCTCGTCGTTGCGCTTGGCGTTGCGACCGACCCAGACCGCGCCGGAGGCGGCTTCGAACTTTCGATGGGGCGGGAGCGGTTCGTCTTTCTCCTTGGGCTTCGGCTTTCGGGGCGCGCCGAGCTTCAGGCCGGCGATGGCCGCCTCGAGCTCGTCCTCGTCCTTCGCCGCCGTCACGCGTTCGAGCGCAAGGCTCAGCTCGGTGAGCGCCCGATCGGTGTCCAGCATGCGCTGCCGGGCGATGGGCTCGCCCTGACGCAGGCGCCGCGCGCGCTGAAAGATCCGCTCGAGGTTCTCGCGCGCCGAGATCGCTGGATCGAGCTCGATCTCGTGCGATCCGGCGCCGGCCTCGCCCCAGTCGACGACGGTCATTCGGGTCGCCCCGCGCGGGACCTTCGCGGCCGTCGGCGCGCCGAGCGCGGCCAGGCGCGCGAGATTGCTCGTTTCCGCGATGCGGACGAGGTCGTCTGCGATGGCCGCGCGCCGCCGGGCGAGCCGCTTCGTCTCGCGCGCGATGGCGCGTGCCGCCTCCGCCCGCTCTTGTTCGAGGTCGATCGCCATGACGGGCCTTCGCCGCGGGTGCAGTATAATGGCGATCTTGCTCCACCCGTCGAGCTACCCCGCAGGTCAGGTCCTCGTGGCGCTGCCCAAGGCCTTGCTGCTCTATCTGGACGACCAGGGGAGCGGTGCCGCGGAGGAGTGGCTTCGGGAGGCGCGACTGCGGCGCGACGACCTGACCGACGAGACGCGGACGATCCCCGCCGTCGCGCTTCGCAGCGCGCTCGACGCGTTCGTCAAGGTCGCCTCTCGCGACGCGATCGTGCACACGTGGCCCTATCTCATCGCGCCCTCCAACCTCGGCGCATGGGCGCGCGTGCTGCGCGGAGTGACGTCGCCCGGGCAGGCCTTCACCCGGCTCGATGGGTCCGAGAGCGAGTACGCCCGCAGCACCCGCTGGGAGACGCTCGACGCGCGGCCCGGGTACTGGCGCGGGCGCGTGCTCATCGCGCACGACCCCGCGCTCGAGGAGGGCGGCCTGGTGGCGCTGATGCGCGCCGCCGAGGTCCGCGCCGTGCCAGCGCTGTTCGGCTTGCGGCCGACGGCGGTGCGCGCCGAGGGTGTGGTCGTGCACGAGGCCAGCACGCTGGCGCAGACCTACGAGGTGCGCTGGTCGTTCGTCCGGGCGCGCCTGTTCGGCGGCGCGGGCGCGGCGGTCGGCGCGGGGCTGGGCGCGCTCGCGGCGTACTGGCCGCACGGCACGAGCCACCTGGTCGGCGTGGCGCTGACGGGATGCGTGGCGGGCGGCGTCGCTGGGGTCGTGGCCGCGCGAGACGTGGCTCGTCGCGCCGACTCGCGCGCGCAGGCCATCCGGATGACGGTGCTCGAGCGCAGCCTCGAGCTCAAGGAGGACCGCGAGCGCGCGGCGACGGGTCAGGTCGAAGGCACCATCATCGCCGGCCTGTATCGTGTGGGGCAGCGGATGGGCGCCGGCGCGGCGGGCGTCATCTACCAGGCGCAGCGCATCTCGGACGGCATGCCCGTCGCCGTGAAGCTGCTGCGCGCGGCCGCCGCGCACGAGTCGGTGGCCGCCGATCGCCTGCGGCGCGAAGCCGAAGCGCTGCGCCTCGCGTGGCACCCCAATGTGGTCGAGATGCTCGACAGCGGGCACTTGCCGGACGGCACGTCGTACCTCGTCATGGAGCTCTTGACGGGTGAGCCGCTCACGGCGCGCCTCCGCAAGGTCGGCAAGCTGGACCCTCGCGAGCTCGCCCCCCTGGCGCTCCAAATTTGCGACGCGCTGGTGGCGGTGCATGCTGCGGGGGTCGTGCACCGCGATCTCAAGCCGTCCAACTTGCTCCTCGTCAAAGGCCCCGACGGGCACGAGCGCGTCAAGCTCATCGACTTCGGCATCGCGCGCGTCGAATGGGAGGAGACACGCATCACCAACATCGGCGCGCCGCTCGGCACGCCGGGCTACATGTCGCCCGAGCAGGAGAGCGGCGGCGACATCGACGCACGCAGCGACCTGTTCGCGGTGGGCGCCGTGCTCTACGAGTGCCTGATCGGCGAGCCGCCGCCCCCCACGCCGAGCGGGACGTGGGCGCGCAACGAGGGCTCGGACCGCTGGCGCCAGCTCCCCGAGGCGTGGCGGCCCATCCTCGAGAAGGCGCTCGCGCCGGCGCCCGAGGAGCGGTTCCAGGACGCGAGGGCGTTCGCGCACGCGCTCCGCGCCCTCGAGGTTCAAGAGGCCGCGTCGTCATGAGAACCTCGTCTCGTGTGTTCTTCGCCGTCGTCGCACTGTGCGGCGTGCTCGCCGGGCCGGCCGACGCGCAGCAGCCCGCGCCGCCGCCGATCCCGACCGCGCTGCCCTCGCTCCCCACGGCGCTCCCGTCGATGACGCTCCCGTCGACGGCGCTCCTCGCGCCGCTCGTCGGCTCGGCGGCGATGCAGAGCGAGGTCCGCAGAGTGCTCGACGATCTCATCGCCCACCTGACGACGACCTACGCCTCGCGCGTGCGCGGGATGCCGCTCAAGCTCGATCCCGACGCGACCGAGATCAATGCGTACGCGGGCTGCGACGGCCAGGGGAAGCCGTTTCTGGCCGGGACGCAGGGCCTGCTCGAGGCGGTGCTCGCGATCGCCGAGACGCACGCCTGCGACGAGCTCGACCACGCGCAGAGCTACGACGCGTACATGAAGGCCATCCTGCCGGTCCTCCAGGCGCAGAAGCCGGGCTCTCCGCAGCTTCCGCCGAGCGTGGTGCCGAGCCAGTGCATGATCGATCTCCGCGTGCTCTCGCACGCCCACGAGCTCTTCGACGACATCGTCGCCTTCACCTTCGGTCACGAGCTCGCGCACCACTACATGGGCCACACCGGGTGCGCCATCAACGACTCGCCGTTCACGCAGGGCCTCGCCGCGGTCGAGCACCTCGGCCAGGCGCTCGTGCCGGCGTTCAACCAGCCCAACGAGATCGTCGCGGACAACGTGGGGCTGTTCGACGTGATGGATACGGGCCGCGCGCACCGGCCGGGCTACGAGTACAGCGAGAAGGGCGGCATCTTGCTGCTCGACTTTTTCGGCAAGCTCGAAGGGGCCGGCGCGGGGCTCACCGCGTTCTCGCGCTCGCACCCTCCTTCGACGACGCGCGAGGGCTGGGTCAAGGGCGCCGCGCTCCTCTGGCACCTTCAGAACCCCTGATTTGCTTCAGTCGAGGACGCCGCGGATGCGCGCGCGGCCGTGCTCGTCCTTCTCGACGAAGACCACGGCGCCGCCCGCCTCGCTCGAGCCCGTCCACGCGAGGACGAGATCGCGCCTGCGCGGTGCATCCGGGTCTTTGCGCCACCACGCGACGTGCTCGAACCGCGCGACGGGCGCGATGACCCGCAAGGCGGACGGATCGGGAGCGGGCGCGTCGTAGAGGCGGAGCGGCTCGGGCGCGTCGCCGACGAGCCGCGCCGTCGAGCGGGGACGGAGCGAAGTGCGCGGCTGCCCGAACGGAACGAAGCGCGAGCGCGCGGGCGTGCGCCAGTCGTCGACGGCGGCGAGCGTGCCGGCGCGGCCTTCTCCGAGCAGCGCGGAGAGCTCCGCCGCGAGGGAGGGCAGCGCGAGCGCGGCCCGGCTCTCGGGCACGAACAGGTGGAGCGCCTGGCTCTTCCTCGTCGCGAGCTCCGGCGCGCGGACGGCGACGCCGACGACGGGCGCGGCGAGCGGGGGCTCGCGCTCGAACCGCGAGCGCAGCACGGCCTGCATGTCTTCGCTCTTCTGGAGGGGCGAGGCGAGGGGAAGCGACACGACGCGGGTGCGCTCGTCCGGCTTGGCGAACGCGCGGTCCATCTCGAGGACGACCTCGAGGCGCGCGGCGACGGCGCAGCGACCCGAGAGGCGCGCGGCGAGTCGGTCGCACAGGCCCTTGAAGAGGAAGAAGAGCGCCTCGGTGTGCTCGGTCCCCCAGTCGAGCGAGACGTGCTCGGAGAGGAGCTCTTCGGGCTCGAAGCGTGCGAGCGGCGTGGGGTCGTCGCCGTCGAGCAGCGCGAGGACGTGCGTGGCTCGCGCCTCGCCGATCCGCGAAGCGAGCGCCGCGCGCGGCAAGGCGCGTAGCTGGCCGAGCGTGCCGATGCCGAGCCGACGCAGGTACGAACAGGCGGCGTCGTCGAGGCGAAGCACGTCGATCGAGAGCGGCTCGAGCGCGCGCGCCGTCGCCTCCTCGGGGACGACGCTCGACTCGCCCAGGCCGGTGGCGAGGGCCCACGCGATCTCGGGGCCCGAGGCGATGGCGATGCGGCAGGCGTAGCCCGCGGCGCGTACGGTCCGCTCGATCGCCGCGAGCAGGGCGCGCTCCGGATCGCCGCGCGAATCGGGGACGGTGCGGACCAGATGCGCGCAGCCGGTCACGTCGACGAGGACGGCGTCGCGGTCGGGGAGCGGGGAGGTGATGGCGCCGAGCGCGAGCAGCGACTCGCAGAGACCGCGGAGCGCGCGCGTGACCTCTTCCGCGGACAGCGTCCGCACGCGCAGGTCGTGGCACCGCGCCTTCGCGCTCGCGATCGTGGCGCTGGGCCGGACGCCGTACTCGCGAGCCTCGCTCGAGACGTCGTCGACGCGCGTGCCGCCGGAGAGGCTGCGCTCGCTCGCGTCCGAGACGACGACGGCGATCGGCGCGTGCTCGAGCCCGGGGCCGCGAGCTCGAACGAGCTCGACGCGAAACCACGGCAGGACGACGGCGGCGATGCGGCGCATCACGGCCCCACGTTCGAGCCGCAGGCGAGAGCTCGGAGTGAAACGTCGAATGCGAGCCTCGTCATGCCGACCGTGTGATCGGCGGCGCGATGGGGATGGACGTCTTGGCGAGGGCGAGTCTCCCGTGACGCTCCTTGGTGATGCGCAGCGAGAGGCCGGCCATCGTCCGCGCGACCTCGAGGCGGAGCGCGACCGGCCAGGGCGACGCGTGCGGCGACGAGAGCAGCACGATGGTGGTGCCGTGCTGCTCGGCGGCGAGCGCGAGCTTGCGCACGAGCGCGGCGGTTCGCTTGGCGCGCGCGGCCTCGGCCCTGTCGATCTCCGCGACGAGGACGTCGAACGCGCCCGAGCTCGCGACCTTCACGGCGACGCGCGCGAGGAGCTCAGGCGGCGGGCGCACGACCAGGAGCCGCGCGAGATCGACGCCTGCCCGGAGCAGGCCCGGCGCGTAGAGCGTGCCCTTCGCGTCGATCCACGCACACCACGCGCGCGCGTCGCGCCCCTGGGCCGCGCGCACGGCCGCCGTCGCCACGGCGGTGGCGCCCGTCCAGAGCTCCTGCTCCGTGGCGGGGGCCGCGACGATCTCGACGACCGCGTGAGGCAGCCCGCCATCGGGCAGGAGCCCATCGAGCTCGGCCCAGTCGCACGGGCGCGATGGAGCCTTCGGCGCTGACTCCAGCGAGCTCGCGGGACGGATCCCCTTGGTGGCGAAAAGCTCGAGCGGCAATGACTGCCGCGCGCTCGAGCCGCTGGCGAGAGTTCGGAGGCGAACATCGAATGCCATGGGACTGAACAAATTATCAGTATCCAGCGCCTCGCGCCATATGGAACCGCAAAGCGGTGCTAGAAGCCTCACGTGACCATGGAATCTCAAGCTCTTGCGGAAGGCGACGTCGACCGCGAAACGCGCCAGGCGCTCGATCGGCTGCGGGCTCTGCTCGCGGAGATGGGCGACGCGATCGTGTGCTACTCGGGCGGCGTCGACAGCGCCCTCGTCCTCGCGGTCGCCCACGAGGTGCTCGGCGATCGCGCCGTCGGCATGACGGCGGTGAGCCCCTCGCTCGCGCCCTACGAGAAGGAGCACGCCATCGCCGTGGCAGCGCAGATCGGCGCTCGCCACGAGCTCGTGGAGTCACACGAGATCGACGATCCGAGCTACCAGGCCAACGCGCCGGATCGCTGCTTTCACTGCAAGAGCGAGCTGTACACCGTCAGCTCCGCGAAGCAGAAGGAGTGGGGCATCGCCCACGTCCTCAACGGAACGAACCTCGACGACCTCGGCGATCACCGCCCCGGGCTCGAGGCCGCCAAGCAGGCCGGCGTGCGCAGCGTGCTGGTGGAGGCCGGCTTTCGCAAGGCGCACGTCCGCCGCGCCGCCGAGATCATGGGCCTCTCGATCTGGGACAAGCCCGCTTCGGCGTGCCTCTCGAGCCGCATCCCGTACGGCACTCAGGTGACGCGCGAGCGCCTGCTCCAGATCGGCGGCCTCGAAGCCGCGCTGCGCGCGCTGGGGTTGCGCCAGGTCCGCGTGCGATGGCACGCGGTGGCCCCGGCGTCCGCGGGGAAAGAATCCACGCCTGCCATCGCGCGCATCGAGGTGGACGGCCGCGAGCTCCCCGCTGCGTTCGAGAAGCGCGCCGCCATCGCGGAGGCGGGCCACCGCTTCGGGTTCGCCTACGTCACGCTCGACCTCGACGGCTATCGCAGGGGCAGCCACAACGAGGTCCTCGTCGGGCGCAATCTGCGGGTGCTCTGACGGCTGCGCCGCCGCCGTGGCGGCGAGCGTACGCGGTGCATAGCGAGCTTCGCACCGCAAGACACTGGATCCCCCGACAAAAATCTGAGATGAGGCGCCTGCGGCCAGGCGGATCTTTGGTCTGAGCCGTGCAAGCCCCCCATGACGATGATGGACACCGCCGCCTCGCAAACTCGACAGCCGATCGAACGCTCGAAGAAGGAGCCGGTCGACACGAAGCCGGAGCCCACCACCGCGCCCGATCCGGTGAAGACGGACCGCGCGCTCATCGACGCCACGCGCCCGTTCGCGAACGAGTCGCGCGGCAGGAGCTGGTTCGCCTTCCTGAGCACGCTCGCGCTCGTCGGCGGTGCCGAGGCCGCCGCCTTCGCGACGCCGCACGACCGGCTCGGCTGGGGCGTGCGCATCGCCGCGAGCATCCTCGCGGGCCTGCTCATCGTGAGGACGTTCATCCTCTATCACGACTTCTTGCACGGCTCGCTGCTGCGCAACTCGCGCGTCGCCCGCGGGATCTTCTTCGTCTACGGCCTGCTCATCATGACGCCGCCGAAGGTGTGGCGCGAGACGCACAACTACCACCACGCCAACACCGCCAAGCTGGTCGGCTCGCATGTCGGCTCGTACTTGATGGTGACGACGGGCATGTGGGCGAAGATGAGCGCGCGCGAGCGCTTCATGTACAAGCTGATTCGCCACCCGCTCACGATCGCGAGCGCCTACTTCACGCTCTTCATGCTGAGCATGGGCATCTCGCCGTTCCTGCGGCAGCCGAAGAAGCACTGGACCTGCTTGTTCGGCGTCTTGCTCAACTGGACGCTGACGGCGCTGATCATCTGGAAGCTCGGCTTCGTGACCTTCGTTTGCGGGATGTTCGTGCCGCTCGCGCTGTCGATGGCGGTCGGCGGCTACCTGTTCTACGCCCAGCACAACTTCCCCGAGGCTCACATCCAGCCGCGCGAGTCGTGGAGCTACACGCGCGCCGCGCTCGAGTCGTCGAGCTACATGGAGATGGGCCCGGTGATGCGGTACTTCACCGGCAACATCGGCTACCACCACGTCCACCACCTGAACCCGCTGATCCCGTTCTACAAGCTGCCGGAGGCGATGGCCGCGGTGCCCGAGCTGCAGAACCCCCCGAAGACGAGCCTCGGCCCCGGAGACGTGCTCGCGTGCTTCCGCCAGAAGCTCTGGGATCCGGAGCAGCGCAAGATGGTCGGCTACCCGTCGTGACCGCGGGGTGAATCAGTCGGAGGCGCCAGCGACCTGTCGAAGGGCGCCGGCGGCGTCGAAGAAGTACGCGGCGTGGCGCACGCCGGTGATCGTCCAGAGCACGGGGATCGCGAAGACTCGCTGGTCGAATCTCGCCAGACCGCTCGAGGCCTCTTCGCGGGCGGCGAGGCAGCGGGTGACGGCGTCGCCGAAGAAGAAGCCGCGAAAATCGGCGGTCGTGCGGATGGCCGTGGCGCCGCGATACGCAGTGCCGACGAGGCTCGGCTCGGGGTCGAAGGCGAGCGCGCTCGGCCAGGGCGCCGTCGGATCGATGCTCGCTTCGAGGAACGGGCGAAGCTTGCGCTCGACGTCGGGGACGAGCGTGCGGCGCACCTTGATCGGCGCGTCGTTGACGTAGCGGACCGAGCACGCCACGACGCGCGTCGAGCCGCCGCAGGTCTCGCAGCGCAGGAAGCCTTCGCCGCTGCAGGCCCCGCACGGATCCTGGTAGCGGTCGCCGTGGCTGCCCGCGCCGCTGCCCATGCACACCGTGCACGGCGACCTTCCGGGTCGGACCGCGCAGCTCGAGCAACGCCGCTCGTACGCGGTGACCGTGTCGTCGATGACCTTGTAGCTCCGCTCGGGGCCGAGGTCGGGCGCGGGGACGGAGTCGCGCGGGAAGGCGTCGAAGAGCCCCCGCGAGAGCTCGACCTCGTCGCTCCACGCGTTGCGCCGCACCCCGTCGACCTGCAGCACGAGCGCGGCGACGCCGAAGTGCTTCTCCGGCGCGAAGCCGTCGCCGAGCTCGGCGCGCACGCGCTCGGGTGTGGGAAGGTGGATCGCGTCGGCGGCGGGCGGCGGCGCGTCCTCGAGGACGACGGTGGTCGAGCCGACGCGGATGCGATCGCCGGGGCGCAGCGTGCACTTGTTGATGCGCTTGTCGTTGACGAAGGTGCCGTCCGCGCTGCCGAGGTCGATGAGCGTGATGCCGTCGCCGACGATCTCGAGCACCGCGTGCATGCGGCTCGCCTTGGGGTCGTCGATGCGGAGCTGCGCCCGGTCCGTGCTTCCGATCTTCAAGACGCGGCCCGCGAGGGTCTGCCTCTGGACGAGCTGACCGTGGCGGTAGATGGCGAACGAGATCAATGCCGTACGCTGTGGGCGAAGGTTGAGATCGAAATGTTGGGGTCGTGTTCGGCCAAGGGAAAGCTCGGTGGACGATGGTCGTAGCTTGCGGCCTCGAGCGGTACTGATAATGTGTTCAGTATCCATTCCATGAAGTACGTGGAGCTCGCTGCGCGCTCGAACTTTTCGTTCCTTCGCGGCGCGTCGTCGCCGGAGGCCCTCGTCCAGCGCGCATCCGAGCTCGGTTACGACGCGATCGCGATCACGGACTTCGGCGGCCTGTACGGCACGGTGCGCGCCATGCTCGCCGCCGAGGAGCGCGAACCCTCGATGCGGCTCGTCGTCGGCTGCGAGGTCCCGATCGATTCGCAGGGAGAAAGTGCCACGCTGCTGCTCTACGTCGCGAGCCACGAGGGCTACCAGCACGCATGCCGGATCCTGAGCGAGGCGCACCGCACCTGTCCGAAGCCGCGCGACGAGAAGAAAAACGAGACGCCCCACGTATCCGTCGCGTTCATCGCCCGGCACGCGGGCGGTCTGTACTGCATCGCGCCGGGGTCGCTCGACCGCGCCGAGCTCGGGCGGCTCAAGGAGACGTTCGGCGAGCGCCTGAGCGTCGGCGTGTACCGACACCAGGACGGCGAGGACGCGCGGCGGGAGCGCGAGGTCGTGGCGGCGAGCGAGGCGCTCGGCATCCCGATCGTCGCGCACAACGCGGTGAGGTTCGCCACGAGCGAGCAGAAGCCGGTGCTCGACGTGCTGCACTGCATCCGCAAGGGCATCACCCTCGACGAGGCGGGGCGCGAGCTCTACCCCAACGCGGAGGCGCGCCTGCGCTCGCCCGAGGAGATGGCCGCGATCTTCGCCGACCGGCCCGAGTGGATCGCGCGCTCGCGGGCGATCGCGGACGCGTGCCGCTTCTCGCTGCGCGAGCTGAGCTACAAGTTCCCGTGCGAAATCGCCCCCGGCGAGACGGCCGATCAGATGCTCCGTCGCATGACCTACGAGGGCGCTGCCGACCGGTACGCCGGGCGCGTGCCGGAGCCGGTGTGCGCGCAGATCGAGAAGGAGCTCACGCTGATCGCCCAGCTCGAGGTCGCCTCGTACTTCCTGAGCGTACGCTCCATCGTCGACATCGCGCGCGAGCGGGACATCCTCTGCCAGGGCCGGGGCAGCGCGGCCAACAGCGCGGTCTGCTACTGCCTCGGCGTGACGGCGGTGGACCCGTCGCGGAGCAAGCTGCTCTTCGAGCGCTTCCTCTCGCCCGAGCGGCGCGAGCCGCCCGACATCGACGTCGACTTCGAGCACGAGCGGCGCGAGGAGGTCATCCAGGAGATCTACCGGCGGTACGGCCGCGATCGCGCG
>DATIQP010000593.1:0-6887 GCA_035470765.1 Polyangiaceae bacterium
CGGCACGCTCGCGGGCTTCTTGAAGGGGAAGCGCGTGCCGATGGTGTTCGGCTTCGATCCGCTCTTTCACTTCATGCACGAGCAGGACGCGGCGGAGGCGATCGCCGTCGCGCTCGAGGCGAAGATGCGCGGCGTCTTCAATGTCTCGGGGCCGCCGCCGCTGCCTCTCTCGATCATCGCCAAGGCCGCCGGGCGCACGCCGGTGCCGGTGCCGGAGCGGCTGTTTCGGATGTTGCTCGGGCGCTTCGGCCTGCCGGCGCTGCCGGAGGGCGCGATCGACCACATCAAGTATCCGATCGTGATCGACGGGATGCGGTTCAAGAAGGCGACGGGGTTCCGGTACACGTACGACGCGGAAGCGACGATCGAGGCGTTCCGGACTACGTGACGAGAGGGGAGAGGGGTGCCCCCCCTCGTTCGTGCTCGGCGGCGTGCTCGCGCCGCTCCGCGACATCCGTGGCGACCTCGCGGCGCTGCGCGCGTCCGCCTGCGCGCGAACGTCCCCCCCACGGCGGCGGCCCCGTGTTCACCCGCGATGCCCTCGCCGCCGCCGGGGGGGATGGGGGGAGCTAGCCGCACTCGCCGACGTTCATCAACGCAGATGAAGGTGCGGGGACTACGGCAGCGGGTCGCGTGGCGCTTCGCTACGGGCGAGGTGAAACTCCTCGTTGCGTTTCGACTCGGCGTCGTGAAAACCACCCAATTTCTAGGCGATTTCTGCCGGCACGAAGGTTGCGATGCCGGGGGGGCCGACGTGGAGACAAAATTCAAGCACCGGTCCGGCGCGCACATCGATCTGTCGCGGGTGTGTCCGGAGCGCGCCTGCATCGGCGGCATCGTCTGGGCGAAGGACGGACCGGTCGACCAGTGCCCCATCTGCAAGGGGCAAGGGCGGGTGAGCCTGTCCGAGTGGATCCGGCACACGTGCGACGACGGGGAGCCGCGCTGACCAAAGCCGTCTAGGCTCGGGCGGATGAACGAGAAGCCGAGCCGCACGCCCTCGCGCAGCGAGGGATCGGTCGCAAACAAGAGGTGGCAGAAGTCGAGCCCCGAGCTCGTCGAGCGGTTCAAGAAGGCGCTCCCGAAGGACGCGGCCGTCGAACCGAAATCGATGTTCGGCTATCCGGCGGCGTTCGTTCGCGGCAACTACTTCGCTGGGCTCTTCGAGGAGCAAGTCGTGATTCGGATGCCCGAGCCGCAGAAGTCCGCGCTCGCGGCGCTCGCGAAGGCCGGCGGCTTCAACCCGATGGGCGGCAAGCCGATGACGGACTGGTTCGTCGTGCCTGCGAAGATCGCGTCGAGCGCGACGGGCCTGACCAGGTTCCTGAAGGAGGCGCTGGCGAGCGCGAAGGAGCTTCCCGAGAAGAAGAAGGCGAAGCCCAAGAAGGCGAAACCTTAGCGCCTCCTCGCCCAGTACCTTCGCGCCGCCCACGGGCGCACGTCCCGCACGTCCTTCTGGCCCTCCACGCGCGCGACCCACTCGCCCAGCGCCGCGCCAGCCTCTCGCCACGCCTCCGCGCTCTCGCATCCCTCGGCCAGGAAGCGCGCCTCCATCGCGTCGCGCTCGGCGAGAAACAGCGGCGCGAGCCGCTCGGGATCCTTCATCACCGCGCGGTGCAGCCGCTCGTGCGTCCACCACAGGCTCTCGTCGCGCTCCGAGCCCGGCGCCGCACCGAGATCGAGCGGCTCGTCGACCCGCAGCGGCTTGAAGATGGAGACGCACGGCGCGCTCGTGCCCGTCGCGAAGAGGCGCGCCCCCTGGGGCGAGAGCTCGGCGACGAGGGACCCGGTCGTCTGCGACGCCGCGATCAAGCCTCCCGCGTGCATGCACGGCGCGTGCATCGCGCCGCGCGCCGCGCTGTAGCGAGGCCACGCCTCGTCGCCGTGGTCGCGCAGCGCGTCGATCAGATCCGAGACGCGCGCGGCGTGCGTCGCGCGCGCGGTCGTGCGGGCGCGCCGGACGGAGCAGGCCGAGACGCGGGTCTTGAGGAAGTCGCCGTGCACCTCCGCGAAGCCCGTGATCGTGAGCCCATTCGAGATCGCGCGCGCGCCGGCGACCTTCTCGCTGGCCCACTCGCGCCCCGCCGTCTCGACCACCCACGCCTCGCGCCCGTCGGCGACGCCGAAGCTCGAGAAGTAACGAAAGCCGCGGTCCTCGTAGCCGCACCGCCCGCCCTGGCCGTGGCGCTCGTGGAGCGTCGCGATGACGTGCACCGCCTCCTCGGCGCTCTTCGCGCGCTCGAGCGCGAGCCGCAGCAGGTCCATGCCCGTGAGCCCGCCCTCGGCCGGCACGGGCTCCTTGGTGAAGACGGCCTCGTTGCCGATGACGACGCCGTGCTCGTTGGCGCCCATCTCCGCGCCCCACATCCAGAAGGGCCGGCTGAGCAGCGTCGCGAACGTGCGCTCGGCCTGGGGGATCGATGTCCATGTACACTGCACGCTTTCGCCCGGCGCGTGCTCTCGCGCGGCGTGCCACTCGAGCCGCTGCGGCTCGTCAGCCTCGCGGTCCGAGCTCTTGGCGAAGAGCACCCGGTCCGGCAGGACGCGCAGCAGCGTGTCGCACATTCAGACGAGCGATTTCACGTGCTCGGCGGCGATGCACGAGAAAGCCATGATGCTCAGGCTCGGGTCGACGCTGGGCGCGGTCGGGAAGACGCTCGGATCCGCGACGAAGAGGTTGTCCATCCCGTGGACGCGGTGGTCCATGCCGACGACGCTCTTCTGCGGGTCTTTGCCCATGCGCGCGCCGCCCGCGGGGTGAGGCGCCGCGAAGACGAAGTTGCCCGGCGTCATCGCGAGCGAGGCCACGGCGCGGTCGATCTCGTCGAGCTTCGTGATGCGCGTGTCGCGCTGATCGCCGAAGAGCACCTCCTTGGCGCCCACGGTGAGCAGGAGGCGCGCCTGCTTGGCGAACGCGTCGCGGAGGCGCAGCTCGTTGCCGCCGCCCAGAGGGACGTGGTAGCGCGGCCTGTCGCCGTCGAGCGTGATGTGGCCCTCCTCGACGTCGTCGATCCAGCAGATCGTGCCGCCGAGCCTTCGCAGGTTCGCCATGAGCTTGCGGTGCGACGGGCCGACGCCCGGCAGCACCGCGGCGAGCTCGGCGGGCTGGAGCTGATTGGCCATGAAGAGGTAGCCGCCCTCGACGTAGCGGCCGCCGTCCATCGTCGCGAGGCGGAAGTGGTCGATGCCCCACGCCGCCGGGATGTTGCGGAACAGGATGATCTCCTCGTCGAAGACCGCGTGCACCATCGGGCAGGGGTTGCAGTAGGTGTGCTCGCCGAGCGCGGGGAGCCGGGATTTGAAGCCGTTCTTCATCAGGAAGACCGGCGAGCCGTAGCCGCCCGCCGCGACGACGAACGCCTTCGCCTCGACGCGGACCTTGCGCCCGTTCGGCGTCCCCGTGCCGCGATCGAGGACCGCCGCTTCGAGCGCGGTGACCTTGCCGCCGCTCGAGACGAGCTTCTGCGCCTCGGTGTCGGCGTAGACGCGCGCGCCCTTCTCGACCGCGCGCGGGATGTGGGTGACGAGCTGGCTCTGCTTGAAGTCGTACGCGCAGCCCTGGGCGCAGTAGCCGCTGCCGATGCACGGCTTGCGAGCTTGCGGCACGGGCCCGCCGCGCCAGCCGAGCTTCTCGGCGCCGATCTTCAGCAGCTGGTTCATCCGGTTGCGGTAGCGCTCCTCCGCCTCGTGGATGTTGAGATCGCGCTCGATGACGTCGAAGTGCGGCGCGAGATCGGCCTCGCCGTGGCCCTCGATGCCGAACTCGCTCGCCCAGCGCTGGAGCCGATCGGGCGGGGTGCGGTAGCTGTCGGCCCAGTAGTGCACGCTCGCGCCGCCGACGTTGTTGCCGTACAGCCGCTGCACCGAGCCGTCCTCGGACATGTCGAGGCCGCGGCCGCCGTCGATCTTGGCGAGCATGTCGTCCTCGCGCTGATCGAAGTCCTCGTGGGTGTAGTAGCCGCCGCGCTCGAGGAAGACGACGTCCTTGCCGGCCTCGGCGAGCCGCACGCCGAGCGTCGAGCCGCCGCAGCCCGTGCCGATGACGCACACGTCGCACTTCTCGACGACGTCGGCCGAGAGATCCTTGTAGCCGTAGACGCGACCGCTCATGACGGCCTCCGCTTGCGCAGGAGGTCCTGGTAGGCGATGTGCGAGTCGGGCGGCTTCACCGCGCCGACGAGCGGGCCGTCGTAGCCGATGGGCTTCCAGGTCTCGGGGCGGCAGTAATAGAAGAGGTACACGAGCTCCTTCAGCGCGAACGCGATCTGCTGCAGCGCGCCCGGCTCCGCGCGCAGGAGCTTGTCGAGGTAGGTGACCCGGGCGGCGGGGTCGAGCGACGTGAAGCGACCCATGAAGCCGTGGGTGACCGTGGCGTGCTCGAAGAGCTGCAGGCCGTTCTTCAGGTCGCTGCGCGTGCCCTCGGTGGCGGACCACATCTCTTCGTCGATGCGCTGGTGGACGCCGAGCTCGACGCCCGAAGGGAAGCCCTCCTCGGCGGGCAGCAGCGCCGCGACGAGGGCCTTCACGACCGCGAGCTCGTTGGTCGTGAACGCGATGGGCACCTCGGTCGGCAGAAGCTGCGAGGCGTAGCCGCCCGCGAACCAGCGCAGCGTCCCTCCGCCCGCGGCGACGACGGCCGCGCCGATGAGACCGAGCTTGAGCAATCGGCGGCGTTTGAGATCGACGGTGACCATGTTCAGGGCTTCCTGATGACGTAGCGGAGCTGGCGGCGGCCGTCGCGCGTATCTTCCCAGACGACGAGCGCGCTGCCGGCCGCGTCGGCGACGCGAGGGCGGTACTGCTGGTCGCCCGCGCCCGGATCGTCGGCGAGCGCGTCGGAGGACCAACTGCCGCCGCCGTCCGTGCTCGTTGCAATGTACACGCGATTCTCGAGGGAACGGAAGTCTTGCCACGCGGCGGCGAGGGTCGTGCCGCCGACGGTGGCGAGCGACGGGCACCACGAGCTGGCCGATGCGTCGGCCGAGCCGAGGAAGCCCGCGGCGCTCGCCGTCGGGTTGCGGGTGCGAGCCTTCGCGGGCGCCTTGCGCAGCCGGACGTCGCTCCACGCGTAGACGAGGCCTTGTGGCGTCGCGACCACGTCCGGGTCCGCGTCGAGACGCTCGGGCTGATCCGTGCCGTCATCGACCCGCGCGGCGGGCGAGAAGCTGGCGCCGAAGTCGGTCGAGGCGCTGGCGAAGACGTCCCACTGGTAGTTGCGGAAATCCGCCCACGCGACGGCGGCGTTGCCGCTCGCGTCGAGCGCGACGTGCGGCGCCCACTGGTTGTTGCGCGTGTTGGGGGCGGGGAGGGCGGGCGCGGTGGCGTCGGCCTCCACGAGCTTCACGGTCGCCCCGTCGACGCCCGTGCTCGCGACGCGGATGCGCTCGTTGCCGCTCTCGCCCGCGACGTACGCCGTGAGCGTGCCCGTCGCGTTCGCCGCGGTCGAGGGGAGCCAGTCGTCGCCGCCCGCGCGATCGTCGAGCGTGACCGGCGCCCCGAAGCTCTGGAGATCGGTCGACGTGGCGAGGCGGATCACCTTCCGGTCCGAGCTCGCCTCCTGCCACGTCACGTACGCGTGATCCGCGGTGACCGCGACGCTCGGCGTGTGCTGCGCGTTGCTCGAAGCGGCCACGACGTGCGGCGGCGAGAACGACTGACCGCCGTCCACCGATGCGGTGAGCTCGATCTGCGGCGCGCCACCCGCGGTCGCTTCCTCCCAGGCCACGACGATCCGCGAGCCGCTCGAAGCCACGGCCGCGTACGACTGCTCGCCCTGCGAGGCCGCGAGCGCCCGAGAGCCGGAGCCGGGGGCGACGACGGGGAACGCCGCGCGAGGATCGAAGTCCGCTGCGACCGCGGTCGTCACGTACTGGTTCGCGCGCGCGCCGCCGGGCAAGAGATCTTGGCCGACCGCGCGCAGCGCCGCGCGTCGATCGTCGAGCGACTTCGACGTGTCGTCCGCGGCCGCCCACGGCGCCACGGTGAGGAACCCTCCCGTCGCGTTCTGCCCGATGTAAGCCTGCTGCGGCTCGCCGGTGCGTGCGTCCACGAGCATCGCGGCCTGCCCGTCGAAGACCGTGTCGAACAGGTTGCCCGTCAGGTGCGGCACCACCCCTAGGCGGAAGCTCGCGTGCTTCTGCACCGCCGACCACGCGCTCTGCGTGAAGACGTCGGGCAGCCAGTCGCCGGGAAGTTCCTCGATCGCCCAGCCGCTGAAGGCCTCCGGCTGCACGAACGTGTCCGCGCCCTGGATCGCGAGCCGGTCGACGACGTCGGGCATCCACGCGTCCTTGCTCGTCAGCACGCCGATCTTCGCGAAGCCGAGATCGAACGGCCGCACGTCGGAGAGCGCGCCGTACTTGAGCTGCAGATCGTTCTCCTCGCTCTCGACGAGGTACGGCTTGCGGGCCTGAAAGACGACGTCGCCCTTGGGCGAGAAGACGAACGCCGTGTTGTAGACGCTTCGCTCCTTTGCGACGTACACGTAGTCGCTCGCGAGGTCGGGGTCGTGCAGCGTCCCGACGAGGGTCGGATCGGTGCTCTTCTCGATGGTGCCGCTCACGTTGGCCGACGCCACGACGTACGCGCCCGACTTGGTCGCGACCTCGCTCATGGTCTCCGAGAAGGCGCGCCAGACGGTGTCGGTCACGCCGAGCGTCATCTTCTCGCCGAAGCCGAGGCCGCCGCCGAATTGCTGATCGTAGAAGAGCGACGGCCCGAGGTAGGCGTTGAGCACCTGGAAGAACGCGCCGAAGCTGGTCGTCTGCTGGCGGGCGCCGTCGGCGCGCGTGCCGATGAACGTCGCGACGAGCGACGTCTCCTCGGGGAAGACGATGACGTTGGGCTTCGTCTTGGCGAGGCAGGACGTGACCTGCGCGTCGACGAGG
>DATIQP010000594.1:0-6435 GCA_035470765.1 Polyangiaceae bacterium
CTCAGTCCTTCGCGTCCCCGCGGGCGAAGATCGACGCGACGTAGTTGAGCACGTCGGTCGCGCTGACCTCGTTGTAGCCGAAGTTCTTGATCAGCCGCGTCTTGATGACGTCGATCTTCTCCTGCGTGTCCTTGTCGACGACGGCGGAGACCAGCGTCTTGAGCTTGATCGAGTCCTTCTGATCCTCGAACAGCTTGAGCTCAAGCGCCCGGCGCAGCCGGTCGTTGGTGTTCCACTGGAACTTCTTGCCCTCGACCGCGAGCGCGCCGATGAAGTTCATCATCTCGCGGCGGAAGTCGTCCTTCCGATTGTCCGCGATGTCGATCTTCTCCTCGATCGACCGCATCAGCCGCTCGTCCGGATCCTCGTCCTGGCCGGTGTAGCGGTTCTTGACCTTCTCCTTGACGGTGTAGGCCTTGACGTTGTCGATGTAGTTCGCCGCCAGCTTCGAGATCGCGTCCTCGTCCGCGCTGATCGCGCGCTGGACCTCGTTCTTCACGATCTCCTCGTACTCGCGCTTCACCAGGCCGATGATCTCCTGGTAGCGCTTGCGCTGCTCCTCGTTGGTGATGAGCGAGTGGTGGCGCAGGCCCTTCTCGAGCTCGTTGAGGACCATGAAGGGGTTGATCGTCCCCTCGCCCTGCTCGTTGACGAGCGCGTTGGAGATCTTGTCCTGCACGTAGCGCGGCGAGATGCCTTCCATGCCCTCGCGCTTGCTCTCCTTGCGCAGCTCCTTGACGGTGTCCTGCGTGTAGCCGGGGAGCACCTTGCCGTCGTAGAGCTTCATCTTCTGCACGAGCGAGAGGTTGTGCTTCTTCGGGTCCTCGAGGCGGGTCATGACGGCCCACATCGCGGCGACCTCCAGGGTGTGCGGGGCGATGTGCTTGCCCTTGATCTTCCCCTGGTTGAAGTCCTTCTCGTAGATCTTGATCTCCTCGGTCAGCTTCGTGATGTAGGGGATGTCGATCTTGATCGTGCGGTCGCGCAGGGCCTCCATGAACTCGTTGTTCAGGAGCTTCTTGTACTCGGCCTCGTTGGTGTGGCCGATGATGACCTCGTCGATGTCCGTCTGCGCGAACTTCTTCGGCTTGATCCGGTGCTCCTGCGAGGCGCCGAGCAAGTCGTAGAGGAACGCGACGTCGAGCTTGAGCATCTCGACGAACTCGATGATGCCGCGGTTGGCGATGTTGAACTCGCCGTCGAAGTTGAACGCGCGCGGGTCGCTGTCCGAGCCGTACTCGGCGATCTTGCGGTAGTTGATGTCGCCGGTGAGCTCGGTCGAGTCCTGGTTCTTCTCGTCCTTCGGCTGGAAGGTGCCGATGCCGATGCGGTCCTTCTCGCTGAGGACCATGCGGCGGCAGCGGATGTGGTTGGCGATCAGCTTCGACCAGTCGCCGTCGTACTTCGTCATGAGCGTCTTCATGATGAAGCGGCTCGCCGGGTCGAGGTCGCCGTCGACGCGGACCTTGAACTGATCGTTGCCGAGGCCGAGCTCCACGATCGCTTTGTCGCGCCACTCGGGCGGGATGAGGCGCAGCGGCTCCTCGCTCATCGGCGAGGGGAAGCGCTCGCTGTCCTTGCCCGCGAGGCCGGTGCCTTCGAGGTTGACCCAGTCGAACGTGTAGAGCGCGCCCTCCGGGGTGCGCGAGTAGTGCTCGGCGCCTTGCTTGACCAGGCGCGCGATGGTGCTCTTGCTGGAGCCGACCGGACCGTGCAGCAGGATGACGCGCTTCTCGGGCCCGTAGCCCTCGCTCGCCGCCTTGAGCACGTGAACGAGGCGCATCAGCGGGATGTCGAGGCCGAAGATCGCGTTCTGGCCGCCGTTGGCCTCGTCCTTGAAGAAGTTGTAGCGAATGAGCTTCTTCTTGTTGTCGATGTACTCCTCGGTGCCGCGGCTGATGATCATGTCGTAGAGGCGCTGGTACGCGTTGCGCGTGACCTGCGGGCGCTCCCGGACGATCGACAGGTACTCTTCGAACGAGCCCTCCCAGTGCAGCTCGCGATACAGCTTGTAGTCCTGCATCCCTGCGATTCGTTCGGTCATCGACGTGCGCATCTCGGCCATTTCCGACACCTCTTGGCAGCGAGCGTAACACGACGAACGCGAAGGGGCCCGCCTTCGTTCGTGTTTCATACACACGAACTAAGAAACACGGAGGATTTCCCAGCTGGAGTGGGAGAAGGTGGACCCCACGGCCGAGGTGCCGGAGCCAGGGGGACGCGGCGCGAGTGTCCAGGTCCGTTCACAGCGGGGGCGTGGCGTCCCGGCTACCTGCGAGGTACCTTCAGAACTCCGCTCCAAAACCCGCCCGAGTTGCGGGTCCCAAGGAAGGGTCTAACCTTTGCAGAGGTAGGCCCCAGGAGAGACCGTCATGCGCTTCATGCTCCCAATGGCTTTCGGGTTCGCGCTGGTTGGGGCGGCGGGATGCGGGGACTACTACTATCCGGGCGCCGACTATCCGGAGGGTTACAACGGACCTCAGGAGTCGGTTCAGACCGCGCAACGCACCGCGCCGCCCGGGAGCGTCGGAGCCATCCCGGGCGGGCCCGTTGACACGAATGCGCAGATCGAGGGCAGCGCCGGACAAGATGTCATGGTCGGCCAGACGGGCGACTACGCGGACACGGATCCCTCCGCGCTGACGGACTTCAGGAGCACGCTCGACCCCTACGGCACCTGGGCGGACGACCCGACCTACGGCACCGTCTGGCAGCCCTCGCCCGACGTGGTCGGCGCCGACTTCGCCCCGTACGTGACCGGCGGCCACTGGGCCTACGACGACGACTACGTCTGGGTGAGCGACTACGACTGGGGCTGGGCGCCGTTCCATTACGGGCGGTGGATCTACATCGCGGGCCGCGGCTGGTCCTGGGTGCCGGGCCGCACCTACGCCGGCGCGTGGGTGAGCTGGCGCGTGGGTGACCCGGACTACGGCTACGTCGGCTGGGGCCCGCTCCCGCCGGATTGGTACTGGTACGATGGCTACGCGTACGGCCTCGGCTTCGCCGTCTACACGCCGTACACGTTCTGCGGTCGCGGAGACCTGTTCAACACCAACCTGTCCGGCCGCGTGATCGCGGGGCCGCAGGTGGCGACGGTCGCCTCCGGCACGCACGTCTACGTTCCCTCGAACGGCGGCGGCGGCAACGGCCGCACCCCGGCGAACCCGCAAGTCGGCTCCTCGCCGCGTGGCGCGAGCCCGGTGCGCATGCCGTTCGGTCCGCCGCCCAGCATGCTCGGCTTCGGCGAGCACGCGACGCCGAGGCCGCCGATCGGCAACGCCGGTTTGCTGCGGGCGCAGCAGTTCGCGCACGCGAGCACGGCGGCGGCGCTCGGCGCACGCGCCCCGCAGATGGCGTCGCGTCCGACGCAGGTGCCCTATCCGCCGCACGGCACGATCGGCGGCGCCGATCGGCCCGTGGCCACTGCGCCGCAGTACCAGTACCCGAACGGCACGCACTACGCTCCGCCCGCCTATCGCGGTCCGACCTACGACCCGCCCGCCGCCCGCGGCCCGTCGTCCGGCGCCGCTCCGACGCGGACTTATCCGCCCGCCTACCGCGGCGGCAGCCCGTCGTACTCGAGCCCCACGGCGCCCGCGTACCGCGGCGGCAGCCCCTCGTACTCGACCGCTCCCACGTATCGAGGGCCCTCGCCGTCGGCGCCGGCCTACCGAGCCTCGCCGTCGGCGCCGGCCTACCGCAGCGCCCCGTCGTATTCGGCGCCTTCGTATCGCTCGGCGCCTTCCTACTCGGCGCCTTCGTATCGCGCGCCGTCGTACTCCTCGTCGTCTTCGTCCTCGCACTCCTACTCGCACTCGTCTGGCGGCGGCGGCGGCCGTCATCGCTGAACGGAGAAACGGTCCCATGCGGCTCACGCATCTGCTCTTGTTGGCTTCCCCTCTGTTCGCCGCGTGCGTCATGCGAACGGACCACTCGAACAACAACAACAACAACGGCACGAACAATCCCCAGCCCGTCACCGTCGTCGTCGACACCGATCAGACGATGACCAACACGCCGGGTGGGGACGGCGTGGGCGTCTTCGTGCAGTACGGGTCGGGCGGCCACTGGCACCTCTGGTGGACGTGCGACACGAACAAGTCGGGCCTGGCGTGCGACTTCTCGGTCGACGTCACCGGCACGGCCATCGCGAACGCGAAGCCCAGCGCCTTCGAGACGAACGACACCCTCGACACCACCACGCCGAACCACCTCGTCGCCACCACCCACACCACCACCGGCGTCGACGGCCTGGACTTCGACGCGACGCCCGGCGCGACCGTGACCCTCGACGTGACCGTCAGCGGGCTGCGCGACGGCGGCTTCTTCTTCTGGGTCGGCGATGACGCGAGCGGCAAGCCGGCCATCAACGGCAACTACCAGGGCCAGCTCAGCGATCCGCTGATCTTCCAGCCGTCTTTGCCGTGACGCGCGCGGCGATCGGGCTGGGCGCCAACCTCGGCGACCGGCACGCGAGCCTGCGCGCCGCGACGCGGAGCCTGGCCGGGCTCGGCGCCGTCGTCGCCACGTCGCGCGTCTACGAGACCGCGCCGGTCGGCCCGCCGCAGCCGGACTACCTGAACGCCGTGGTGCTGCTCGAGACCGAGCGCTCGCCCGAGGAGCTGCTCGACGGGCTGCTGGCGATCGAGAGGTCGATGGGCCGCGTGCGCGCCGAGAAATGGGGGCCGCGCGTCATCGACCTCGACCTGCTCTGGATGGACGGTGTCGTCGTCGTCACCGAGCGCCTCACCGTGCCGCACCCGCACCTGCGCGCGCGCGCCTTCGCCCTCGCGCCGATGCTCGAGGTCGTGCCCGACGCGCGCGACCCGGTGACCGGGGAGCGCTACGCCGCGCTGGAGCTGGACAGGAGCGGGTTGCGACTGATCGAAGAGAGGTAGGGCTCCCCTTCCGCCGTGCTCCGGCTCGTCCTCGCTCGTGCTCGGCGCCGCGGGGGTCGCGGGAGTCTGAGCGCCTGCGCGCGAGCTTGCGGGAGAGCCGTGCGCGCGGCGGTTCCCCTCTCGGCGTCGGCCCCGCGTCACGCGGGTTCACCCTCGCCGCCGCCGAGGGGAAGGGATGTCCGCGGAACGCGCGTCGTGAGCGCGTGGCGCGCGTCGGCCGGACGTGACACCCTTGCCGGGTGCGGCTACGCGTCGGGGCAGCGTTCGTGCTCGCATTTCTCGTCGGGGGCTCGGCACGCGCGCAGAGCGATGACGACGATCGGACGACGCCGCACCGGCTTCGGCTCCGCGACGGCATCAGCTTCATCTCCGGCTTCGTAGACGCTCCGTTCCGGCCCATCGCCCCTGCAACGACGAACGTCTACATGGCGGAGCCCACGGTCCTCGGCGTGGCCCTACGGCTCGGCATCCAATTCACCGATCAGTTCGCGGTCTTCTACCAAGCGACGGGCACGTCCTTCTGGATGCAATGGCGCAACGCCTTCTTCGTCGAGTGGACGCCGGTCGATTACTTCAGCGTAGGCGTCGGTCCCGCAGTGGACCTCATGACCGATATCGGAACCGCGAACTGGAGCGCCGGCGCGGCGCTGCGGCTCGCGCTCCACGTCCCGTTCATCCGCAAGCCGTGGGGCCGGCGTGATTCGTGGACGCTCGGCGTCGACGTGACACCCGCATACGCTTTCACCCTGGAGCCCGGCCTCGCGGACGGATTCCAGGTTGGCGTGATGGGCAGCGTCGGGATCGAGTTCTACTGAGCATGCGGAGCGCATCCTCCGCCATCACCGCAGCCCCTCCCTCACCCGCTCCAACGCGGCGAGCACGTCCCGCTCCACCAGCTCCGCATCCACCCGCACGAACCGCACCCCGAACGCGCCCTCGAGCCACGCCTGCCTCCCCGCATCGTGCACCCGCGCCTCCGCTGTCCGGTGCACCGCGCCGTCCACCTCGACCACCAGCCTCTCGCAAGCTGCGTAAGAATCAACGATGCACCCGCCGAGCACTGCCTGCCGCCGAAACCGTACGCCATCGACCTTGCGCCCCTTGAGCTGCCCCCACATCAGCGCCTCGCTCCGCGTCGGCGCCATCCTCATGCGCCGAGCGAAGGTGGTGAGGAGAAAGAGCGAGGGAGCGTCGTTGCGAAGGTGCATGCCCTCCCAAGCCGAGAAAATCGTGACAGCCTTCACGCCCCCTCACGTATCGCCGCTTGGCTGGCGCGATTTTCTCGGCCTCTCTGCATGCACCTTCGCAACGACGCTCCCTCGCGCCGCTCCCCTCTCTCGCACGAGCCCCACGCCGGCGAAGGCCTCAGCGCGAGCGGCCCCCCCCCACGCGCTCCTCCTCCCCGCGCTCACGACTCGCGTCCCCCCGACATCTCGTCCCCTCGGTGGCGGCGCGCGCAATACGCGGTTGATCCGGGGCCGCCACCGTGAGGGGACGCGCCGCGCGCAGGCGGCACGCGCAAGGCCGCGCGCAG
>DATIQP010000595.1:0-3083 GCA_035470765.1 Polyangiaceae bacterium
AGGCCAGCAAGACGAGGCCGCCGCGCTTGCGCTCCACCATCGCGGGCAAGAGCGCGTGCGCGAAGCGGAGCGGACCGCGGACGTTCACGTCGACCACGCGCAGCGCGTCGTCGAGCGGGCGCTCGAGCAGCGGAGCGATGAACGAGTACGCGGCGTTGTAGAAGCCGAGGCCGATCTCGAGGCCGCGCGTCGCCTCGGCGAGCGCGTCGCTGAAGCTCGCGTCGGCGAGATCGCACGCGAGCGTCCGCGCCTCGACTTGGTGGTCTCGAGCGACCTCGTCCGCGACCGCGCGCAGCGCCTCGGCGCGACGCGCGACGAGCACCACGCCGACGCCGCGCGCCGCGATGGCGTGCGCGAACGCCGCGCCGAGCCCTTCCGAGGCGCCCGCCACGACGGCGAACGGTCCGTACTTCTCGGCGAACGCGCTCACGCTTCTTCCCGCGTGAACGGGTGCTCGCTGCGCGCGAAGCGCCACGTCACGAAGAGCGGGAGCAGCCACCACGGCAGGTTCGCCATCGTCACGGTGCCGCGGGCCGGGGTCGCGTACGGCCCGAGCATCTCCTCGAACATGATGATGGACACGTTGGCGAACATCACCCCCGCCCAGAAGATGGCCGGGATGCGGATCCACTCCTTGCCCTTGACGATGGCCCAGATCGCGGCCGCGTAGAACGGGCCGAAGAGCAGCACGTCGAGCCAGATCGTCGCGCGCCACCACGGCGGCCGCGCGTTCTGAAGCGGGTCGAAGTGGTCGCCCCACCAGTGGACGAGGTCGACGAGCGCGCGCGGCGGCCAGAGCGGGTAGTCGAAGTGCTTCGGGTCGGCGATGACGAGCTGCTCGAGATCGACGATGTAGGTGATGAAGCCGAGGTTGATGACGAAGAAGACGAGCAGCACCCAGTCGATGGGGCGCTGACGCAGGGGGATGATCTGGCGCACCGGCGGACCGTATCAGAGACGGAGACGGAGTCGGAGTCTCGGAGTCGGCTAGCGGTAACTCGCTACCAGCGATCTCGCGAGCAAGCCCCAGCCGTCGATGGCCACGAACAGCAGCAGCTTGAACGGCAAGCTCACTTGCGTCGGGCTGAGCATCTGCATTCCGAGAGCGAGCAGGACATTGGCCACGACCATGTCGATGACCAGGAAGGGCAGGTAGATCAAGAAGCCGATCGCGAACGCCTCGGTGAGCTCGGTCGTCACGAACGCGGGGACGAGGACGGAGAAGTCCTTGTCGGAGACGCCGGCGCGATCGGCGGCGGGCCGCGACTCCTTGGCCACCGTGAGGAAACGCGCGCGCTCCTTCGCGTCGCTGTTGGCCACGAGGAAATCGCGCATCGGCTCCTTCACGGCGTCGATGCCGCCGCGCACGAGGGCGACGGTGTCCGGCATCTTGTCGCCCGAGAAGAGCGGCGAGGCCTTGGCCCAGATGCGGTCGCCGACGGGCGCCATCGCGAGCAGCGTGAGCGCGGCGGCGAGCGCCATCACCACGGTGTTGGACGGGACGTTCTGCGCGCCGATCGCGCTGCGGACGATCTGGAGCACCGTCGAGATCTTCACGAACGCGGTGAGGCTCATGAACGCGAAGGGCAACAGCGACACGAGCGCGAGCGCGACGACGAGGACGATGGGCCGCCCGAGCAGATCGTCCGAGCCGACCGCGTTCTGGGGCGCGGGAGCGGCGTGCGCGAGGCCGGGCCAGAGCATCAGCCCGAGCAGCAGCGCGCCGAGGCCTGCCTTAGCTCTCATCGCGGTCCTCGCTCGGGGCGGCCGGCTTGTGCGGCGGGCGCACGCGCGCGAGCACGTCCGCGAAGCGGAGCGGCTTTGGCTCCTGCTCGGGAGGGAGCTCCGCGGCGGGGAGCTCACCGAGCTTGGTGAGGCCGCCCTCCGAGGCGCCGACGACGAGCACCGAGCCGCCGATGCGGACGAGGTAGATGGCGCGGCGTCCGTCGAGCGGGAGCTGGCCGACGAGGCGAATCGAGCCGGTGGCGCGGCCGAGGCCGACGCGTCGCGCGCCGTAGAGGACGGCGAACGCCAGCACGCACACCACGGCGAGCGTGACGAACGTCTCCAACAGGTAGCTCGCGTAAGACCCCATCTCGTTGCCGGCCGCGCGGCGCACCATCGTGGGCGCGGGCCGCGCCGTCAATGGAGAAAATGCCGCCTCCGTCGCGCGGAGTCGCGCGAAACGCTGATATACGTCTCGCGATGCCGAAGAGCGGCCTGCTGCTCGTCCTCCTCCTCCTCGCCGCGTGCGGTGCGCCCGCTCCGCCGCCTGCTGCGCCGAAGCCCGTGGCGCACGCTCCCGGGCCGCCGCTCCCCGAGCCGCTCCGGACCCAGCTCGCGGCGTGCGACGGCGGTGACACGAAGGCCTGCGTCGAGGTGGCGATCGCGCTCTTCCAGGGCACCGGCACGCAGCCCGACTACGACCGATCGCGCAAGCTCTTCGAGCACGCCTGCGAGGCGGGCAACGCGCGCGGCTGCAACGGGCTCGGCAACCTCTACGTCTACGGCAAGGGCGCCAAGCGGGATCCCGAGCGCGCGACGGCGCTGTACCGGCGCGCGTGCGACGCGGGCGAGTCGCACGGCTGCTTCAACCTGGCGCACGCCTACCTCATCGGCAGCGGCACCAAGGCCGATCCCCAGCGCGCGGCGGGCTTGTTCGACGACGGCTGCAAGAAGGACAACAACGCCGAGGCCTGCGGCGTCCTCGCGGCGATGTCCTACCGCGGCCTTGGCACCCCGCGCGACGTCGAGCGCGCCTTGGAGCTCGCGAAGCGCGGCTGCGACGGCGACGACGCCCAGGCGTGCGAGAACCTGGCGCTCTTCCTCGCGGACCAGAAGCGAGGCGACGACGCGCGGCTGTTCGCCTTGCACGAGAAGGCCTGCAAGGGCGGGTCGCCGGTGGGCTGCGACAGCCTCGGCTACGCCTACGAGGGAGGCAAGGGCGTGACGGCCGACCCCTCGCGTGCGCTCGAGCTCTACGAGAGGGCGTGCTCCATGGGCGGCGCGCACGGCTGCCAGAACTTCGGCCGCAAGCTCGTCGAGACGGACCCGTCGCGCGCGCGGGTCGAGCTCGAGAAGGC
>DATIQP010000596.1:0-6143 GCA_035470765.1 Polyangiaceae bacterium
TTCATCTACGTAGATGAACGCGTTCATCTACGCAGATGAACGGCAAGCTCCATCCTCCTAGCCCATCGCCGCCCGGATCCTCACCAGCGCCCCCGCGAGATCGCCCATCACCAGCCCCGCCGGCAGCCTCAGCACCCGCACTTGAAACCCTCGCTTCAGCGACTCGCTCCGCAGTGCGTCGTAGCAACGCCGCCCGTCCCCGTCGTGCGCGCTCCCGTCGACCTCCACCACCAGCCTGCGGCTCGCGCAGTAGAAGTCGACCACGAAGCTCCCGAGCGGATGCTGCCGACGAAAGCGCACGCCCAGCTTCCGGCCTCGAAGCGCCTGCCACAGCCGCGCCTCGCTAGGCGTCGGATTCCGCCTCATCTCCCGAGCCCTGGGCACCAGCGTGAACAGCGAGTGAGGAGCGTCGTTGCGAAGGAGCATGCCCTCCCCAGCCGAGAAAGGCGTGCCAGCCGCCCTCCGCTTCTCCACGCGCAGCGCGCAGGCTGGCGCGACTTTCTCGGTCCAAGGCATGCTCCTTCGCAACGACGCGACGGCCCTCGCGCAAGCGCCCCCACGGCGAAGGCGACATTGCGAGCGAGCCCTCCCCCGAGTCCTCCTCCCGCCCCCGCGTGTCCCCCCCGCGCTCCTAAATCCTCCCCGGCGGCTGCGAGGGGGTCGCGCGTGTCCCGGGGCAGCCGCCGAGGGGAGGACCGGCGCGCGCAGCCGGCACGCGCAAGCGATCGTGCCCGCGGCAGCGCTCCCCCGCGTCACTCGTGCCCGCGAGCACGATCGCGAGCATGCCGGCGAGCACGCCGGAGGAGGGGCACCCCTCCTCCTCCTCCCTCTCTCACCCCTGCCCAAGCCTCGCGAGCAACGCGTGAATCTCCCTCTCCGGCAGACCGATGCGCGCCAAGAACGACCGCGCCCCGCCGTACTTCGCGTCGAGCGCGTGGAGGAACGTCACGATCGCGTCGGGCGGGCTGGCCTGCGCGGAGCGCCCGAGGTAGTGCGCGGAGATCGCGTAGTCGCGCACGATCGTCTCGCGGTCGACGCCGGCGAGGTCGAGGAGGAGCGCCGTCACCATTCCCGTGCGGTCCTTGCCCGAGGTGCAGTGGAAGAGGATCGCGCCGTCCTCGTGCGTGGCCATCGCGTGGAAGACCTCGCGGAAGGAGTCTCGATGTTCGTCGAGCGCGTGGAGGTAGAGCCCGTGCATGCCGCGGAACCAGTCCGAAATGCCTACGCCGAGCAGCGAGATGCGGCGGTAGCGGAAGCGCGGGTCTTGCGAGAGGCGATCGCCGGCCCCCTCCGCCTCGACGAACGTCCGCAGATCGATGTCGAGCGTGACGCCGCGACCGCGCAGCTCGTTGCGATCGCCGTCGCTGGCGCGGACGAGCGTCGCGGCGCGGTAGAAGCGCCCGTGCGGGATGAAGCCGCGGCTGCCGCGGAGCCCGCCCAGATCGCGCACGTTCTGGACCTTCACGAGCCCGACGTTGCGGACCCAGTCCTCCCCGGTGGGCGCAACGACCTCGGCCGGCGCCCGCGTCGCGGTGGCCGCCCCGCCGCAGGAAAGCGCGAGCGCCGCGGACAGTAGCGTGGCGAGAGCGGCGCGTCGCATCGAGCTTGCTTTCTATTTCGCGCGTGACGCGCGATCAAGCTGGTGCACGAAGTTTCCGACGCTGGAGCCGGGCGCCGAGGTCGCCGGATTCATGGGTTCGGACGCTGCAAACCGACGAGCTTGAAGCCGCGGTCGCCCAGGTCGTAGAGGTGGGCGACGAGCTTGCCGCGAGCGACGCCGTCGTCGACGACGACGCGCAGGTAGGAGGGCCCGGTGCGGTGCCGAAGCGCCACGCAGACGCCGCCGTGCGGCGAGCGCGCGACCGGGAGGGCCACGCCATCCGTCGTGCGAGCGGCGTATCGGAAGCGCGAAGCCTCGCGCACGCCGCGGAGCTCGGCGAGATCGACGCCGCACAAGCGGTCGCCTTCGACGCGGAGGTCGCCGATCGGCGAGAGCCTCGTGAGGTAGCGCTCGAGCACGCGCTCGAGCCGCCCTTCCATCACCTGCTCGATGTAGGCGGTCTGGGACGGATCGGTGAAGTCGCCCATGACCGCGAGGGTGTGCACGAGCTCGGGCGTGAAGCGGGCGAGGATGCGCGCCATCCACGCGCCGTCGCGTTCGGACATGCGGCTGAAGGCGACGTTCGGGTACTCGTTCTTCCAGCCGTCGGGGTCGAACGGCTCGAGCTGGTAGTAGCCGAAGCTCTCGTGCCCGCGGACGAGCTCGAGATCTTCCCACGGGCGAACCGACACGCCGAGGGAGAAGAGGTCGTACGCGATCGACTGGGGCGACATCGCGTACGAGACGCCGAGGCGAGTGGCGAGCTCCGGCGGCGCCCACGGCCAGTTGCCGCCGAGCGTCTCGCTCTCGTCGAGCTGATAGTGGAGCACGTGACCGGGCGACGACTCGGGCTTCGATGCGTCGTCGGCCACCCACGTGTCGAACGAGTTCACCTCGCGCGCGTCGGTGCGTCCGAGCCACGCCGCGATCACGCGCATCCCACGGAGCTCGCGCCGGTCTTCGTGCGGGACGATGTCGTTCGGGTCGTCCTTGCGCGTGCCCTCGTACCTGTAGGGCCCGATCGCGTAGCCCGAGATCCACGCCGACGCGCTCATGCGAAGCAGCCCGTTGCGCTTCAGCGACTTCGCGAAGAGCGCGTCGAGCCGCTCCTGATCGAACGGATGCTCCGCCTCGAAGTTCGAGCGCGAGCTCAGGCCGGGCGTCAGCTTGAACACCGACGGGCGCACCCAGACGATTTGCTCGCAGGTCGCGTAGTAGCCGGCCGCCCAGAACGCGGCGGCGCCGATCACGGACGCCGCGGTCGGACGCTCCGGTTGATCGTCGACGCTCTGGACCTTCAGCATGTACTTGCCCTTGCCGGGGACGACGACGCGAAAGCCGGGCATCGACCCGTCGAGCTTGCCCTGGTCGATCACCCACGCCCCATCGGCGGCGCTCGCCGGATCGAGGAGCTGCTCTCGCTTGCACGCGCCGAGGCGGAGCTGCTCTTGCGTGACGCCGGCGATGCGGTTCGTGAACCACGCCGAGTCGGGCACCTCGTCGAGGCTGTTCACGTTCACAGACTCGCCGCTGGTGCGCACGGCGAACGCGTCCGAGAGCGGGCGGAAGAACAGGTTGTCGACCCCGTCCCAGTAGATCGAGGAGTGGTACGGCGAGGGCGCGCACGTGACGTGCCCTCGCTCGTGCTTCGAGTCGACCCGGCGGCAGCGCACGTAGACCGAAGCGAGGTCGGCGTCGCGCGTCACCGGGTCGCGCAGCGGAAAGCGGCGTTCGCTGCCGCTGCTGCACGCGACCAGCGCCACGGCGGAGAGGGAGAGAACGAGGAGCGAGCGGTTCATCGAGACACCTCCATCAGAAGCTCCGCGGCACGCCGATCACGAAGCGGACCGAGTCCACTTGCGCGCCGTGTTCGAAGGTCTCCGTTCCGAAGCCGACCAAGATCTCGAGCGGCGGCTCGATCGTCCGCGTCGTGAGGCCGATCGCCGCCGAAAAACGAAGAAGGCTCGGGTCGAACCCTTGGAAGTACGCGCCGAACACGTTGCCGAAGACGGCTTGCATCTTCGCGTCCAGCTTCGCGGCGATCGGCCACTCGTAACCGAGCGCCGCGACCGTCGCGCTGCGGCCGACGAGCCGGCCTGGAAAGTAGCCCTGCATCCAGACATCGCCGCCGAGAGAGACGAGCTCGGTGAAGGGGACCGGCTGGTTCCCGAGCGGATCGGCGAAAAGGGCCGCGAGCTGCACGCCGAGGATTCGCCCGTGATCGTTGAGATCGATGAACGCGCCCGCGCTCGCGCCGTAGCGCACCCAGCCGCCCACGGGCTGGTGCGCCGCGTCAGCGCCTTGCTCGCTCTCGACTTCGACGCGAGCGCTCGACCCGCGCTCCTTTCCGGGTTCGCGCGAGTCGAGCGTCAGGCGCAGATCGCTGTACGGAGCGGTGTACCCGCGGTTGAAGCCCCACGGGACCTCGAAGGCCCCCGCGGCGGCTGCCTGTTCGAGGCTGGGGTCGTCCGCGTAGTGACCGGGAAACACGTCGACCTTGCGTACGCCGAGCGTCCCGCGGACTCGCGTCGAGCGCCAACCGTGCGCTTCGATCGCGCCGCTCAGGTCGAACCGTGCGATCCCGTAGCGGCTCTGTTGCGACTGCAAGGACGTCGGACCGACTCCGTAGAAGACCTGGTCGGGCCGGCGAGTCGCGGTGACGCGCAGTTGCACCCAGCGACGGTCGTCCAGGCGGTAGCGATCGGTGAGCGAGCCGCCGAACCATTGCGCCGGCCACAGCTCGTAGTGCAGCCGCATGTCGTTCCGCGAGACGGGCGCGTCGTTCCAATGGCCGTAGACGCCGATGCCCGGGTAAAAACCTGCGTCGACGAACCCGACGGGCACAAAACCGAGCTTGTGGTGCGCCCCGAACGAGAACGTCTCGTACGCGTGCGTCATGCAGTCGCAGGAATCGAGGGCGTTCAGGAGCGCCTCGGCCGGCCTGCGAATGACGAGCTCGCTCACGAAATAGAGCGGCGAGAGGAGGACGCGCGCGAGCCATACGCCCGCGTTGTCCGACTTCGTGTCGGGCATTCCGAGGCCGTCGTAGTCGGGCATCGCGCGCTTCGGCGATTGCGGCGACGGCGGCGCAGTTTCGTCGCTGGCGCGCGCCTCGTGCATGCCACACGTGACGGCGAGGCAGGCGATCGACAAGGCCGCCGCGAACGAGCGCACGAAGCTCGGCGCTGCAGTGTGCGTGCCACCTGGCTCGGCCGGCCGCGGCGAAGCCGTTCACCGCCGGTCCGTGATTCCAGCATGGATGGAACGCGCGGGCGGCATGCGCTCGGGAGCGTGCGCTCCGAGGGGAAGGGCGGAGCTCGCTGCGTCGTACGTTGGCTCGTCATGAAGCGCGTGGCGATTGGACTCTTGGTCGGGCTCGAGGCGGCGTGCTTCGTGCCCCCGTCGTATTCGACGGCCGGCGGCGGCGGCGGCGCGGCGTACCAGCCTCCCCCTCGGCCGGCCTACCACGATCCGTCCTTCGATCACTCGCCCGGCGAGCTCGACGGCTTCATCGTCGAGAACACGCGCGGGTTCACCAAGGAAGGCCCCGCGGCGAGCGGGCGGCTCGAAGCGTTCGAGCCTCTGCCCGTCACGCTCCGGCGCGGTCGCTGCTATCGCATGGTGCTGCGCCTGGACGAGGGGGCTGCGTTCTCCGAGCTGGCGCGGCGCGGCGTGGCCTTCATCTACCGCAACGGCGATCGCGGCATGGAGGTCAACGGCGGACCGGGGCTGCACGGGCCCACCGGCGGAGTCGCCTCGGGCGGGTGCCCGCAGCAGACGGCGCACGCGACCTTCGACATGATCGCCAACTGGGGCAGCGCCGTCGACAAGTCGCACATCCACGAGCTCGGCACGGGCGGCTTCACGCTGCAGCTTTACTCCAAGGCCGTGAGCGACAAGGAGCTCGCCGCGCGCAAGGCGGACGAGGACGAGCAGATCGCCGAGTCGGACCGCTTCCGCGCCGAAGAGCAACGCAAGCAGCGCGAGCGCGTCACGCGCGGCTGCCAGGTGTGCCAGCAGAAGCGCCTCGACTGCATCGCGGACTGGCGCCGCGGCGCCTCGCGCGAGACGTGCGAGCGCGAGTACGACAGCTGCGTCTTCTCCGAGGCGGGCCTCGCGAGCGGGCGCGACTGCCGTTGAAGAGCGGGTGCCGCGGCGCTTGCCCGGTGGCGGAGACCCCGGCCGGTGTGGTTCAATGAAGGCCGTGAACATCGGACCCAACGCGTTCGCCGAGGTCGACTACGTCCTCCTGGCCGAGGACGGCGAGGTCCTCGACGACAGCTCGGAGGAGGGTGGCGAGCCGATTCGCTACGTCCACGGCTACGGCATGCTGGTGCCGGGTCTCGAGAGGCAGCTCGCCGGGCTCGACGCCGGCGAGGACCGCGAGCTCGTCGTTCCGCCGGAGGAGGCCTACGGGCTGCGCGACGAGGAGCTGGTCTACGCCCTCGAGCGCTCGTCCGCGCCGGACGCGGAAGAAGGGGACGAGCTGGTCATCGAGGACGAGGACGGCGACGAGGCCGTCGTGCACGTGGTGGAGGTGGGG
>DATIQP010000597.1:0-8745 GCA_035470765.1 Polyangiaceae bacterium
CCCGAACCGCCACCGCCCTGGCCCGGAGCGCCGGCACCTCCTGAGGTCCCATCGCTCGGCGCGTAACCCGATGCGCTGATCACGCCGATGGCGGCACCGGCGCCTCCGCTCGATCCCGCGGCGCCGGTCGCGCCCGACGAGCCTGCCGTGCCGAGCGCGCCGCCTTGCGCGGTCTGCGACGTCGCGACCGTCGGGAACCCGGCCGTCGTCCCCTGGTCGAGGGCGACCCAGAGGTACGTGTTCGTCACGAACTGGGACTGGAACTTCCCGGGATACCCGCCTGCGCCGCCTGGGCCGCCGTCGTGCCCCGTCTCGCCCGTGCAGACGTTGGTCCCACCGGCGGGTTGCAGGAAATTGCTTGCCAGGCAAATGGTTCCGCATGTGCCGTCGTTCCACCCGTTCGCGCCGTTCTTCGCAGTCCCAGAATCGACGAGCTGGATGCCGCTCGACCCGTCCGCGCCCTTGCCACCGGCGCCCGCGTGGAACTTGTCGTTGACGAACACCAGGCCGGGCGAACCGCTGGCGAGGAGGGCGATCGAGCTCTGCGAGCCGGTGGTGAAATCCGGCGCCACGAAGTCGACCGATTCGACGCGCGTGGTGCTCGTCACGCTGGTAGCGGTCGCAGCGGGGCTGGTGGTGGCTTGGACCTTCGCGTGCGTGGTGCCGACCGCCCAAGCGTTGGTGCAATTGAAGTAGCCGAAGACCGAGACACCGTCCTGCAGCGTGATGGCCTCGGCATACGTTTCGGCGCACGCGTAGACGCGCTTGTTGGCGCTCTTCGCCGCCGTGATGCCCGCCTGCAGCGAGACCATGGGTTTGGCCATGGTGCCATCGCCGGCGAGGCTGCCCATCGAGGCCGACACGAAGATGCCTTCTGCGTCGTTGACGACGCACGCGTCCTCGGTGGGTAGCTTGGTCGTGACGCAGGGCGGCGCCGTGTCGACGGCGACGTCCTGACCGCCCGTGTCGACGGCGACGTCCTGACCGCCCGTGTCGATGGCGACGTCCTGCCCAACGTCTTGACCGCCGTCGTCGACCGGGGTGGGGCTGGCGTCACCGCCGCCATCGCCGGTAGCGGAGCTGTCCGAGCAGGCAGAGGCGAAGCACAAAACCGCGAAGCCGTACATCAACCGAGTACGCATGGAAGACCCTCCTCGTGTGTTCGAACGCGCGGCACCATACCGCGATCGCAGGCCGCGCGCCGAGCGAAAGCGCGATGACTATCGTCAAGCGCCCGCGGGCGACGCTTCTGGGGCGGTGTGTCGCCGTGGAGAGCGGCCCCAGGGCGACTCTACGGATTTCTCCCGGCCTCGCGCGACGGAACGACTCGCTGGATGACCATCGCAGCGCGGCCATCCCTCGATTCTCAGCAAGCCGTGTGCCTCGCCCCGAGCTACCTCTTCCTCAAGAAGACGAGCTGCGCCGCCGGGATCGCGATCAAGTACGGCACGGCGAGCGCCGCCACGAACACCATCACCGTCGCGCCGCCCTTGCCCGTCGGCCCGTAGATCCCCGCCAGGTAGCTCGCCGTCAGCGCGAGGACCAGCACGAGCAGCAGCCCGATGCCGAGCGACGCCAGCGCGGCGACCCGCGCGAGCGGGACCGCGAACCGCAGCTTGCCGACGAGGGCGCTCGCCGACGCGACGAGCAGCGCTCCCATCGCCCCCGCCGTGACGTCGACGGGCGCCCACCGCGCGGGCAGCGCGCCGAACACGCCGTAGAGGACGAGCACCGCCGAGACGAAGCTCCCGGCCGCGCACACCAGCAAGCCGCGCCGCGAAGGAGCCCCGCCCGGCTCGCTCACGCGGCTTTCGCCTCCGCCTGCACGGCGGCGAGCAGCTTCGTGATGCTCGATTTCGCGTCGCCGAAGAGCATGAGCGTGTTCTCGTTGTAGCAGATGGCGTTGTCGACACCCGCGTAGCCGGCGCTCATGCTTCGCTTGAGCATGACGACGCGCGCGGCCTTCCACGCCTCGAGCACGGGCATGCCGTAGATCGGGCTGCTCTCGTCGGTCAGCGCGCTGGGGTTGACGATGTCATTGGCGCCGATGATGAGCACGACGTCGGTGTTCTCGAACTCTTCGTTGATCTCGTCCATCTCCTTGACGATGTCGTAGGAGACGTTCGCCTCGGCGAGCAGGACGTTCATGTGGCCGGGCAGGCGGCCGGCGACGGGGTGGATGGCGAACTTCACGTCGACCCCGCGCGCCGTCAGCGCGTCGGTGAGGTCCTTGACCGGGTGCTGGGCCTGCGCGACGGCCATGCCGTAGCCGGGGATGATGATGACGCGCTTGGACGCGCCGAGGAGATGGGCGACCTGCTCGACGTTGGCCTCGTTGACCTTGCCGGCCGGGGCCGCGCCCTTCTTCGCCGCGGTGGGCGTCGCCCCGAAGCCGCCGAAGACGACGTTCCAGATCGACCGGTTCATCGCCTTGCACATGATGTAGCTCAGGATGGCGCCGCTCGACCCGACCAGCGCGCCCGTGATGATGAGCAGGTCGTTGCCGAGCATGAAGCCCGCCGCGGACGCCGCCCAGCCCGAGTAGCTGTTGAGCAGCGAGACGACGACCGGCATGTCGCCGCCGCCGATCGCCATGACGAGGTGGATGCCGAGGACCGACGCGATGGCGGTCATGGCGAGCAGCCACTTGAGGCCTTCCGGCGAGCTCTCACGGACGAACATGACGCCCAGGACGATCGAAGCGCCGACCATGACGAGGTTGAGCAGGTGGCGGCCGGGGAGCAGGAGCGGCCTGCTGCCGATGGTGGCGCGGAGCTTCAGGAACGCGATGACGGAGCCCGTGAACGTGACGGCGCCGATGAGCACGCCGGCGAAGATCTCGACCTCGTGGGCGATCTCCACCTTCTTCTCCGGCTCGAGGTAGCTCGCGATGCCGACGAGCACCGCCGCCGCGCCGACGAAGCTGTGCAAGACGGCGACGAGCTCGGGCATCGACGTCATGGCGACGCGCGCGGCGAGGAAGGCCCCGACGATCGCTCCGACGCCGATGGCGCCTCCGAGGATGGCGAACGCGGGCGTCATCTGCTGGATGTCAGCGCGGGCGCCCAGCACGAGGGCGACCACGGTGGCGACCGTGGCGAGCGACATGCCGACGATGCCGAAGACGTTGCCGCGGCGCGCGGTCTCCTGGGCAGAGAGGCCGCGCAGGCTGAGGATGAACAGCATCGCGGCCGCGATGTAGACGAGCGACTGGGCCGAGGCGATCATCGCGCACCCGCTTTCTCGGCCGGAGCCGGGGCTCTGCGGAACATCTTGAGCATTCGCTGGGTGACCAAGAAGCCGCCCGCCACGTTGATGGTGGCGATGAGGACCGCGACGCCGGCGAGAATCGTCGGCAGCTCGGTGCCGCCGACGCGCAGCAAGAGGACGCCGCCGATGAGGATGATGCCGCTGATGGCGTTGGTGACGCTCATGAGCGGCGTGTGCAGCGCGGGCGTGACGTTCCAGATGACGTGCCAGCCGACGACGACCGCGAGCAAGAACACGGTCAGGTGCTCGAGGAACTCGCTCGGCGCGTACAAGCCCGCGGCGCCGAGCAGCAGCGCGAGAATGAGCGCGAAGATGGGCCCGGTCTTGCTCGGCGGCGGATGCGCCGGTTTGTGCGCCACGGCGGCCTCGGGCTGGGGCGCGGCCGAGCGCGGCTTGGGGCGCGAGGGCGGCGGCCAGAGCAGCTCGCCGTCCTTGAGCACGACGACGCCGCGGTGGATCTCGTCCTCGAGGTCGAGCACGACGTCGCCCTTGTCCGAGTCGAAGACGTCGGCGAGCAGGTTGAAGAGCGTGGTGGCGTAGAGCTCGCTGGTCTGCGCGGCCATGCGGCTCGCGAGATCCGTGTATCCCACGATCAATACGCCGAACTTCTCGACCGCCTTGTCGCGCTCGGTCAGCGCGCAGTTGCCGCCCTGCTCGGCGGCGAGGTCGACGATGATCGAGCCGTGCTTCATCGAGACGACGGCGCCGGAGGTGATGAGCTTGGGCGCGGGGACGCCGGGGATGATCGCCGTCGAGATGACGATGTCCGAGTCCTTCGCGTTCTCGGCGATGAGGGCCTGCTCGGCGGCGATGTACGCGTCGCTCATCTGCTTGGCGTAGCCGCCCTCGCCCTCGCCCGACTCGGTGAACTCGAACTTGAGGAACGTGGCGCCGAGGCTCTGCACCTGCTCGCGGACGGCGGGGCGCGTGTCGAAGGCGCGCACGACGGCGCCGAGGCTCTTCGCCGCGGCGATGGCCGCCAGCCCCGCCACGCCTGCTCCGATGATGAGCACCTGCGCCGGCTTGACCCGACCCGCCGCGGTGACCTGTCCCGGCAAGAACCGGCCGAACTGCGCGGCGGCCTCGATGACGGCGCGGTAGCCGATGGCGTTCGCCGTCGCGCTGAGCGCGTCCATCTTCTGAGCGCGCGTGATGCGGGGCATGCAGTCCATCGCGAGGACGGTGGCCTTGCGCGCCGCGAGCGACTCGACCAAGCCCTTGTTGATGCCCGGCCAGATGAACGAGATGAGCTTGCCGCCCTCCTTGAGCAGGTCGGCTTCGTGCTTGCCGTCCGTGCGCAGCATGGGCGGGCGAACCTTCAAGATCAGATCCGACTCGGCCCAGAGCTCCGCGGTCGGCACGACTCGGGCACCGACCTCGGCGTACGTCCCGTCCTGGAAGTGAGCCCCCTCCCCCGCTCCAGCCTCGAGGAGGACCTCGACGCCGAGCTTCAGCATCTTGCCTACCGTGATGGGCGTCGCCGCGACGCGCCTCTCGTTGGGGAAAATCTCCTTGGGGATTCCGACTTTGAACATTTCGCTCCGGGGGAGGATGTCGCGCGACAAACTAGCGGAGACGGGCACCGATGTCATGGACGTGCGTGGCCCATCCTGGTAAAAGCCGCGCCATGAAGACATCGGCGAAGTGGGGCGTGCTTGCAGTGTTGGTTGCGGCGGGAGCAGTCGGCTTTGCCTGCGGTGGTGGCGAAGAGGCGACGGGCCCGGCGAAGGCGCCCTCGGCTTCCGCTTCGCAGGAGACGGCGCCGCCCGCGTCGGGGTCCGCTTCGGCGGCGACCCCCGCTTCGGCTGAGCCGGTCGCGACGACCCCTCCGCCCCCGCCCGCTCCGGCCCCGCTCGCCCTCGCGGCGATGAAGTTCAGCGCCCCCAAGATGAAGGGCGCGGAAATCAAGGACGACGGCACGGTGACGGTCGACAACAAGCCGATGGGCAAGTTCGTCGGCAACGAGCTCCAGGACGCGAGCGGCAAGACCCTCGTGTCGGTCGGCGCGGATGGCGTCATCAAGATGGAAGGCGCCACCAAGTCGATGAAGTTCAACGACAAGGACGAGGTCGAGGTCGAGGGCGGCGAGAAGCTCATGGTCGGCGACGACGGCGTCGTGAAGATGCTCAAGGCCGACGGCAAGGCCGACAAGGACTCCGGCAAGGCCAAGTTCACCGGCTTCAAGCCGACGGCCCGCCGCGCCGCGAGCGTCTTCGTCATCGCGATGATGGCGCCGAAGCCCGCCGCCGCCCCCGCCGCGAGCGCCAAGCCCGCCGCGAGCGCCAAGCCGGCCGCGAGCGCCAAGCCCGCCCCGAAGAAGTAAGGGATTTCCCCTCTCAGAACTGGCCGTAGACGAAGGGCTCCGCCTTGGAGCCCGCGGCCAGGTGCAAGCAGAACGCGACGCCCGCGAGCGCGATCCCCTGGACCGCCGCGGGCGCTCGCACGAATGCGTCCCGGAGTCGCTGCGTCACGTCCTTCGGGATGAAGTGGACGAGCATCGCCACGACGACGATGGCGACCACCTTCGCCGGCAGGTTCAACGTGCCCGTGCCCCCGGTCGCGATGCGCGCCAGCACCAGCTTGGCGTGAGCGAAGGTCGGCGCGCGGAAGAAGATCCACGCGAAGCACACGTACTGGAACGTCAAGAACACGCTGACGACGCGCCCCGCGAGGCTGCCCTGCGCTGCGGTCTTCTGGCGCGCGCGCTGCCACATGCGCGTCCCGGCGAGCGCGATGCCGTGGAGCGCGCCCCAGATGACGAAGTTCCACGAGGCGCCGTGCCATAGGCCGCCGAGCACCATCGTGATCATCAGGTTGCGGTAGGTCAAAAGCGAGCTTTTGCGGCTGCCGCCGAGCGGGATGTAGAGGTAGTCGCGCAGCCACGTGGAGAGCGAGATGTGCCAGCGGTGCCAGAAGTCCTGGAGGTTCTGCGCCGTGTAGGGCACGTCGAAGTTCTTGGGTAGCTGGTAGCCGAACAGCTGCGCGCTTCCGATGGCGACGTCGGTGTAGCCGGAGAAGTCTGCGTAGATCTGGATGGCGTAGGCGTAGACGGCGACCAGCACCTCGATCGACGAGAAGCGCTCGGGGTTGTCGAAGACGCGCTTGACCAGGTTCACCGCGAGCAGATCGCCGATGACGATCTTCTTGAGCAGGCCGGTCGCGATGAGCCAGAGCCCTCGCGCCTGATCGGCCTCGTCGAAAAGCGGCGCGCGGTCGAACTGCGGGAGCATGTCCCTCGGGCGGACGATGGGCCCGGCGACGAGGTGCGGGAAGAAGCACACGAAGAGCAGGTAATCGAGGTACTTCTTCGCCGGCGGGAGCTCGCCGCGGTAGACGTCGATCGTGTAGCTCATCGTCTCGAAGGTGAAGAACGAGATGCCGAAGGGCAGCACGAGCCGCAGGTGGACGGGCGAGACGTTCCAGCCGAGGGCGTGGGCCAGGTCGGCGAACGAGTCGACGGCGAAGTTGAAGTACTTGAAGACCGAGAGGATGCCCAGGTAGTAGACGATGGAGACGAGCAGCAGCGCCTTGCGCGCGGCGGGCCGCTTCTCCCTGCCGAGCGCGCGACCGACGGCGAAGTCGATGGTGCTGCCGACGAAGATGACCGCGAGGCAGAGGACGCTCCATCCGAGCGCACCGAGCGGGGGCTGCTGCTCGCGCGCGGCGTCGAGCGTGCCGTAGAAGTAGAAGCCGTAGCTCGCGACGACGAGGAACAGCGCCCTCGGCAGGCGGTAGCGGTGGATCGCCCAGAAGATGGCGAAGCACGCGACGAGGAAGACGCCATAGACGGGCGAGTTGAACAGCACGCTCGCCCTCTATAACCGATGGCGGCGGCCGTCGTCTCCTTTGCTAACCTAGGGAGGTGCGCAGCGAGACTCTGGTGGCGCTCACCCTGTGTGCGTTCGCGTGCGACAACGGCCCGGCCGGCCAACCCGACGCCGCGCCCGACGCCGCGAGCCCCGACGTGGCGTCCTCCGACGTGAGCGCGCCCCCGGTCGCGCTCTTCGCGGAGCGCTTCGGCGACGCGGCCGATCAGTTCGCGTGGAGCGTCGCGAGCGGCGCAGACGGGAGCATCGTCGTCGCCGGCGAGGTCGCCGGGTCGATCGACTTCGGCGGCGGACCGTTGACGAGCGCGGGCCAGGGCGACGTGTTCGTGGCCAAGCTCGACGCCGGCGGGCACCACCTCTGGAGCGCGCGCTTCGGCGACGCCGACGAGCAGTACGCCGAGCACGTCGCGATCGACGCGAGCGGTGACATCGCGGTGATCGGCTCTTTCTGCGGCAACGTCGACTTCGGCGGCGGGCCCCTCGCGTGCACGGGCGGCGGACGCGACGTGTTCGTCGCGGTCTTCGACGGCAGCGGCAAGCATCTCTGGAGCAAGTCCTACGGCTCACCCGGCACGATCGAGGATGGCTGGGGGATCGCCTTCGACCCGTCCGGCAACGTCCTGGTCACGGGGGGCGCGGAAGGGGCGATCGACTTCGGCGGCGGCGCGGCGCCCCCGGAGGGCGAGCAATCCATCTTCGTCGCGAAGCTCGACCCGCTCGGCGGCCATCTCTGGAGCAAGCGCGTCGGCGATCCGCTCGAGCAGATCGGCTTCGCCGTCACCGCCGACTCCGCCGGCGACGTCCTCGTGACGGGACGATTCGAGGGCACCATCGACTTCGGGAGCGGGCCGATGACGGCGGGCCTGCGCGAGGCGTTCGTCGCGGCCTACGATCCCTCCGGCAACTCCCTCTACAGCCGGCGCTTCGGAGACCCCGGCGCCGTCGGGCTGGCCGAGGGGCGCGGCATCGCAGCGACCGCGGGCGGCGTCGTCGTCACGGGCACGTTCTCGGGGCCGTTCGACTCCGTGACGAGCGCGGGCGACACGGACGTCTTCTTGCTGGGCCTCGACTCGGCCGGCAGCTCGCGCTTCGAGAAGCGCTTCGGCGACGCGAGCTTCCAGAACGCGTGGGCGATGGCGCCCGCGCCCGGAGGCGGCGTCGCGATCGGCGGCTCCTTCTCCGGCGTGCTCGACTTCGGCGGGCCCAAGCTCTCGGCCAGCGACGAAGACGGGTTCGTGGCGGTGCTCGACACGATCACCGGCGCTGCAACCTCTGCGCACCCACTCGGCGGCAGCGGGCGCGGTCAGGTCTGGGGCGTCGCGGCATCGGCGGGTCACGTCCTGGCGGTCGGGAATTTCGCCGGCACCCTCGATTTCGGCGGGATTCCCCTGGTATCGAGCGGCGGCGACGACGTCTTCGTGGGCGCGTTCCCCTGACGAGCTGAGCCGTACGACTCGGGTCGGCCTCGATCGTGCTTGTGCTCGATCGCATGCCACGGAGCGACTCGATCCTCACCCTTCGCAACATCGGCATCATGGCCCACATCGACGCCGGCAAGACCACGTGCGCCGAGCGGATCCTCTACGACACCGGGCGCATCCGGAAGATGGGCGAGGTCCACCACGGCGACACCGTGCTCGACTTCGAT
>DATIQP010000598.1:0-5748 GCA_035470765.1 Polyangiaceae bacterium
CGCGACCCGCCGATCGCTCTATGATAAGTTGCTGCGCATGCCGAGCTTCGACATCGTCTCGAAGGTGCAGTGGAACGAGGTCGACAACGCCCTCAACCAGGCCCAGAAAGAGATCGCGCAGCGCTTCGACTTCAAGGACACCGGCACCGAGGTCGAGAAGACCGCCGAGGGCATCGCGATCCGCTCCGACAGCGAGGACCGCGCCAAGGCCGCCTACAAGGTGCTCGAGGACAAGCTCGTCAAGCGCAAGGTCAGCCTGAAGCACCTCGACGTGGGGAAGATCGAGGCCAGCGGCAAGACCCACCGGATGAACATCAAGGTCAAGGAAGGCATCGAGGTCGATCACGCCAAGGAGATCGTGAAGCGCATCAAGGACAGCAAGATCAAGGTGCAGGCCTCGATCCAGGAGCAGCAGGTGCGCGTGAGCGGCAAGAACAGGGACGACCTGCAACAGGCGATCGCGCTGGTGCGCGCCGCGGGCCTGCCCGTGGAGCTGCAGTTCGTGAATTTCCGGGATTGAAAAACGTGAGCAAGAAACGAAGCAGCAAAGAGAGCGCGGCGCCGCAGAACGGCAGCAAGCGGAGACTCTTCGGGACGGACGGCGTGCGCGGCCGGGCGAACGAGCCGCCGATGGTGCCGGAGCTCCTGCTGCGGCTCGGGCGTGCGGTGGCCCACGTCGCCGGGCGCGGCAAGGCGCACGCGCCGCGAGTCCTCATCGGCAAGGACACGCGCCTGAGCGGCTACATGATCGAGACCGCGCTCGCGTCGGGCATCTGCGCGATGGGCGGGCGCGTGATCCTGTGCGGCCCCGTGCCGACGCCGGCGGTGGCGTACCTGACGACCAGCATGCGCGCCGACGCGGGCATCGTCATCAGCGCGAGCCACAACCCCTACGACGACAACGGCGTGAAGATCTTCGGCCCCGACGGCTTCAAGCTCCCCGACTCGGCCGAGGAGGAGATCGAGGCGCTCATCGAGTCCGACGGGATGATGATGACGGGACCCGGCATCGGCCGCGCAGAGCGGATCGAGGACGCGCGCGGGCGCTACGTGGTCTTCCTCAAGAGCACCTTCCCGCAGGACCTCACGCTCGAGGGCGTCCACATCGTCGTCGACGCTGCCCACGGCGCGGCGTACCGCACCGCGCCGATGGTCTTCACCGAGCTCGGTGCGAAGGTGAGCGCGATCGGCGTCAAGCCGAACGGCACGAACATCAACAAGGACTGCGGCGCGCTCCACCCAGACCACGTGCGCGCCGAGGTGGTCCGGCGAGGCGCGCAGCTCGGCGTCGCGCTCGACGGCGACGCGGACCGGCTGATCCTGATCGACGAGAAGGGCCAGGTGGTCGACGGCGACGCGGTCATGTCGATCTGCGCGGCGGGGATGCTCGAGCGCGGCACGCTGCTCAAGCGGACGGTCGTCGCGACGGTGATGAGCAACCTCGGGCTCGAGCGCGCGCTCGAGGCGAAGGGCGCCAGGCTGCTGCGCACGCAGGTCGGTGATCGCTACGTCGTCGAGGAGATGCGCCGCGGGGGCTACAACCTCGGCGGCGAGCAGTCGGGGCACCTGGTGTTCCTGGATCACGCCTCGACGGGCGATGGGACGCTCGCCGCCCTGCAAGTGCTGGCCGTGGCGCTGCGGGCGCAGAAGCCCATCTCCGTCCTGGCCGCTGCGGCGCTCGAGCGCGTGCCCCAGGTGCTGCACAACGTCACGCTCCCGGCGCGCCGAGCCATCGAAGAGATGCCGAAGCTGCGCGCGCACATCACGCGAGTCGAGGGCACGCTCGGCCGGAAGGGCCGCGTGCTCGTCCGCTGGAGCGGCACCGAGGCCAAGCTGCGCATCATGCTCGAAGGGCCGAAGGAGTCGCAGCTGCGCAGCTGGGCGAGCGAGCTCGAGGGCGCGGCCCGCAGCGACCTCTCTACCTCTTGACCTTCGAGACCTTGCCGTCGAGCGAGTTCTGCCCGGCGGTGCCCTCCTCCGACCAGTAGACGTAGGTCGCGTCGGCGGCGACGCCGTACGGCGCGTTCAGCCCGATCGCGAGCACCTCGGGGCCGCCGGTGCATCCCGGCACGACGCAGCGCGAGACCTTGCCCTTGCCCGCCGCGCCGCCAGCGTACTCGGTGAAGTAGACCGCGCCGCCCTGGATCGCGACGAGCACGGGGTCGTCGAGCCCGGACGCGAGTACGCCCGGCGCGCCGCCGCACCCCGTCGTGGGGCACGTGAGGAGCTGGCCCGCCTTGCGATCGGTGATGAAGACGGCCGAGCCGTCGGACGCGACCTCCCACGGCTCGCCGAGGCCCTGCGCGAAGGGCTGGGGGCCGCCCGTGCAGTCGGGCTGCGGGCAGAACATGACCGTCCCGCCCGTCGAGTTCGCCCAGTACACGCTCGTCGCGTCGACGGCGATGCCGGTCGGCGTCGCCTGCTGCGAGGCGAGGACGGTCGGCCCTCCCGACGTCGCGCACGCGGCGACGTAGCAGCCGGGGTTGGGGCACCGCAGCACGGCGCTCGTCCACGCGTTCGCCGGGCAGCCGCCGCCGCTCTTGTTCACCGTGTCGGTCGTCGTGATGAACAGGTAGCCGCCGTGCGTGACGACGCCGTACGGGAGCGGCAGGTCGCGCGCGGCGATGTAGGACGTCCCGCCGCCGAGGGCGACGAAGTTGACCGAGCCCACGGGATCCGAATCGTTCGACCAGTACAGGTTGCTGCCGTCGCTCGTGAGCCGGTCCGGATACACCTGCGAGCTGGCGAGGTTCTTGAGCCCCGTGCCGTCGATGGCGCTCATCACCTGCACGTTGATGCCGCCGTGGTTCGCGACGTAGAGGTTGGTCCCGTCGACGAGGATCCCGTGCGGAGCTCCGAGGCCGCCGGCCAGCACCGTGGGCGTGCAGACGCCGCTGGCGCAGCCGACCTCGCAGGCGTGCCCGCACCGGCCGCAGTTCTGCGGGTCGGTCTGCAGATCGACGCATTTTCCGCCGCACGTCGAGCCCCCGCACGCGTCCCCCCCGGCCTCGACGCCCGCGTCGCCATCCACGAGCAACGACGGGCCGTAGACCTGGCAGGCCGTCACGAGCAGCGCGCCGGCCGCCACGACGAGCGCGCCACGCGGCTTCGGTGGCGTCATGCGCGCGCCGCGGTCACGGCGAAGATCTCCTCGTGCATGGCGTCGACCTGGCGCATGTACGAAGCCCAGAAGAACGGGGCGACGAAGAAGTTCGCGAAGGGGACGAGCTCGAGGATGCACGCCCACATCGCGGTGTCGCGCGACGCGGTCTGGGTCGTGCGCGCGGTGAAGCGCACCCGCTCCATCGCGTCGCACAGCGCGAGGTTGATCACGAACATCCAGTACAGGTTGTAGTACGGGATGAGCAGCATGAAGACGCCGTCCGGCCCGACGCGCTTTCCGTTCTTGTCGAAGCGCTGCTCCATCGGCAGCCACTTCCACGCCTGGTGGAGCCAGTACAGCCCGAGCCCGAGCTTCACGTAGATGAGCAGCGCCCCGAGCATCAAGAGCCCGAACCCGGACACCGCGAGGATCGGCGAGACGTCATGGTCGTCGATGGCCATGGCCGCGCCGACGCCGCACGCGCCGATGAGGTAGAGAGCGCCGGAGACGATGGCGACCACCAGGAACCAGGCGCGCGCCTTGGGATGATGGCCGCTCGGATCGATGGGGGTGGCGACCGCGGGGTTACGGAACGGAGCGCTCGGGTCGAAGGGGGGTTGGGCGTAGTTCATGCGTGTCCATGGTTGGGGCGCTTGCGACGAAGCAGACTGTAGCGCACGCTCTGCGGACGCGGCCCAAGAACCGCCGCGTGGAAGGGTCTGAGGGTTCGGGACGCGGTGAAGTTTTTGCGGTCTGTCGCGGTCGTGGGACTCTTCGCGCTGGCTGCGGGGTGCGTGCGCGCTCCGCACCCGACGTACACGACCACCTTCACCGACCGAGCGATCCGTCTCGGCACCTACGCTCACAGCTTCCGCAACGCGGAGCCGACGCTCGTAGCCGAGCTCGCTTCGGACACGCGGATCTTCGACCGGATGATCCCCAAGCCGGCGACCGCCCAGTCCGGGAGCTCTGCGCCCGCCTGGATGTCGCGCGCGTTCGTCGATCCGTTCCAGTTCACCGATCGCGAGATGGTGCTCCAGCGGACGCGCGAGTCGTTCGACGAGATCGCGCTGCCGAGCGACGAGGCCCTGCAGCACGAGATGGAGAAGGCCCTTCGCACCACCTGGGACGTCGAGCCGGCCGACGAGCTGCTCTTCGCGCGGGTGGTGCTCGAGCAGAAGAGCTTCCGGCGCCTCCTCGACGCGGAGGACGCGCGCCTCGAGCGCGAGCGAACGCTGCCGCAAGGCGCGGCGGACCTCGTGCGGGCCGTCGCGCTGGCGTGGCCGCTCTCGGTGCGCCCGGGTGCGGTCCGCGACATGGAGTCGATGCTCGCCTGGCGCTTCGCCAACCTCGAGCAGGCGCTCGCTCCCGGCTCGCTGAGCGAAGCCGAGCGAGACGACCTGCGCGACGCGATGAACGGCCTCGCCGGGCGCGTCGCCTCGCTGCCGCGCGCCGCAGCCGCGATGGTCAAGACACGCAACGCCCTCGACGCCCTCTGGACGACGCCCTACCCGCGCGAGAACGAGGCGACGATGGACCGCGCGCTGGCCATCTACGTGGGCTCGCCGCTGAAGTTCGACGCCCTCGACGCCGCCTTCGAGTCGGCGGCGAACCATTTCGCGCTGCAGGCCGACGCCGGGCTCTCGGTGCTCGCCCCGCGTGTGCGGGACGCGGTGCTCGCCCGGGCGAAGGAGATCCTGCTCCACCCCGAGCCCTGCCGGCCTCGTGCGCCGATCGCGACGGTGCTCGATCTCGCGCCGCCGCAGGAGCGCGCCTGGTCGTGCGCGCTCGTGCACGCGCTCGACGCCGAGGTCGGCGACATGGGCGAGCTCGCCGCCGACATCGCCTGGCACGACGCCGTCGTCGTCGCGCGCTGGGCCGCGTTCACGCACGGCCCCGTGCGCTCCGTCCTGGCCGCCGAGCGGCGCGCCGCGCCGATCCTCTCGCTCACGCCCGCCGAGACCGAGAGCCTCGCGCGGCTCGCGCAGGCCCAGCCCATGCGCGCGCTCGCCGCGGGGGTCGCCGCGGTCCTCCTCACGAGCGACGGACCCGAGCAAGCGAAGGCGCGCGCGCGCGCGTGGCGCGGGCTCGGCGACGCGCCGATGGACCTGATCGTGCCCTTCTTGCCGAAGCGGCGACGCTAGGCTCGCGAGCTCCTAGCGCGGGACGAGGCGACGCACGCCGCCGGCGCCGGCGATGAGCACGAGCTGCGCGCGCGCGATGAACAGGCCCGTCTCGACGACGCCGGGGATCGCCCGCAGGCGGACGTCGATCTCCTCGGGCGCGTCCATCGGCCCCGTCGCCACGTCGAGGATGTAGTTGCCCGCGTCCGTGATGAAGGGCTCACCGTCTCTCTTGCGCAGGGTGGCGGGCCCGAACGTCTCGAGGCGAGCCTTCGTCTGCGCGAAGCCGAAGCGGAGCACCTCGATCGGGATGGGCCACGACTCGCCCAGGCGCCGCTTCATCTTGCTCTCGTCGACGATGATCACGTTGCGCCGCGCCGCGTCGTTGACGATCTTCTCGCGGGTCAACGCGCCGCCTCCGCCCTTGATCAGGTTGAGCCGCTCGTCGACCTCGTCGGCGCCGTCGACGCACATCACGATGTCCCACGGCTCCTCGTCGCCCAGAAGCGGGATGCCCAGCGC
>DATIQP010000599.1:0-3254 GCA_035470765.1 Polyangiaceae bacterium
CTCGGCAAGCGGGCGGAGAAAAACCTGGCTTGTCGAACGGTTTTGTAGACTTCGCGAGGCTCGGTCTGCTAATGCGCTCTGGTCCTGGCCTTGCATTCGGGCCGCTGCGAGACGACGAAAAATGGGGACGAACAAAAAGAAGGGCAAGGGGAACAGCAAGCCCGCGAAGCCCCAAAAAAAGCCCGCCACCAAGGGCGCAGCCAAGAAGGCCGGCTCGGCGGCGGCGCAACCTGCTGCCGCCACGGATCCCAAGCTCGCCAAGCGGCGGCTAGGCCTCCGCGGGGCGGCCCCCTGGGCGGCCAGGCACGCGGCGAAGCACGCCGCCGAGGCGCGCGCGCGCGCGGCAGAGCCCCCGTTGCCGGGGAGCGCTCGCGCCACCATCCGGACGCCCAGCGGCGCCGAGGACATCAAGGCGAAGATCGCCGAGCTTCACCAGGCGCTCACGCAGATCAAGGCCTCCCGGAAGAACCTCTCCAAGGGCTTCTACGACATCGGCCTCGTCCTGCGCGAAGTGCAGGCACGGCAGACGTACCTCGCCAAGGGCTTCGGCTCGTTCGAGGCCTTCCTCGAGCGTGAGATGGACCTCGGCAAGACGACCAGCCTGCGCCTCGTCAGGATCACGCAGGTCCTCCAGCGCGAGGCCGCGCTCGAGTTCGGCATGGAACGCTGCATCAACGCGCTCATCGCCCTCGAGGCCATCCCCGAGGCGCCGGGCAGCTCCATGAAGCTCGAGGGCAAGGTCCCCCCGCCGCCGATCTCGTCGCCGGCGCTGCCGCTCAAGCCTCCCGGCCGCTAGAGGGCAATCTCCCCAGTTCGGGGGGTTGCTTTTTAGAATCCTTATCATTAGGTTCTCTCTTCGCTCATGAAGAGAGCCCAAAAAGCGAGCGCCATGCTGGAGACCCTGCGCCTGCAGGGCCTGCGCATCACGCGCCAGCGCATCGCGATCGTGGAGCAGTTCGCGGGCGACGACTCGCACCCCACCGCGCAGGACCTGTTCGAGCGGCTGCGGGCGGAGTTTCCGTCGATGAGCTTCGCGACGGTCTACAACACGCTCGACGCGCTCGCCCGCGCAGAGCTGTCGAGCACGCTGCACCTCGGCGGGGCGGCGCGGTTCGATCCCAACACGACACCGCACCACCACGCGGTCTGCGACTCGTGCGGGAACGTGCTCGACGTCCCGGTCAAGTCGCTCGAGCCGGAGCCGTCGGGCGTGGCGCGTGTCCACGACGCCGCGCCGGGCTTCGCGGTCTCGCACGTCGAGAAGATCTATCGCGGGACGTGCTCCCGCTGCGTTTCCGAGTACCGCAAGCTCGAGCGAAGCGAGAGTTCGGACTCGAATGCCAAACGACAGAAGAAGGAGAACTGAGATGGCCAAATCGCTCGCGAACACCAAGACGCTTCAGAACCTCAAGGACGCCTTCGCCGGCGAGTCGCAGGCGAACCGCCGTTATCTCTACTTCGCAAAGGTCGCGGACGTGGAGGGGTACCCGGAGGTCGCCGGCAACTTCAAGGAGACGGCGGACGGCGAGACCGGCCACGCGCACGGTCACCTCGATTACATCAAGCAGGTCGGTGACCCGGCGACGGGGCTGCCGATCGGCAACACCGAGAAGAACCTGAAAGCCGCCATCGCCGGCGAGACGCACGAGTACGAGACCATGTACCCGACGATGGCGAAGTCGGCGCGCGAGGAAGGCTTCGACGACATCGCCGAGTGGTTCGAGACGCTCGCGAAGGCCGAGAAGAGCCACGCCGGCCGCTTCCAGAAGATGCTCGACAGCATCAAGTGAGCGCAGCGCAAGCTCCGCCCTCGCGCTCCCCCTCACCGCCGCACGCTCGACCCGAAAGGCGAGAGCTCGGAGTGAAACGTCGAAAAGGACGGGGAGCGTGAGGCGGGGCCGGCGCGGAGGAACCCCGTGAAGATCGAGCCCACGCCCCAACGCCCCCCCGCCCACGACCCTCGCGACGAGCGGTACTGGGACGCGCGGGACCTCGAGCAGGAGATGCGGCGCGTCTTCGAGATCTGCCACGGCTGCCGCATGTGCGTGAACTACTGCGGCTCGTTCCCCGAGATGTTCGCGCGCGTCGACCGCGACATCGAAGCGGGAAGGACCGAGGGCGCCGAGCAGCTCGGCGCGGCGGACTTCAAGGCGGTCACCGAGCTCTGCTGGCAGTGCAAGCTCTGCTACATCAAATGCCCCTACACCGTCGACGAGGGGCACGCATGGGCGGTGGACGTCCCGCGGCTGCTGACGCGCGAGAAGGCGCAGCGGACGCGCCGCGACGGGCTGTCGCTCGAGGACCGCGCGCTCGGCGAGCCTGGGCTCATGGGCCGCATGACTGCCGGGCCGATGGCCAAGGTGGCCAACCTCGTCAGCGCCAACCGGCTCGTCCGCAAGCTCGGCGAGAAGACCGCGAGGATCTCGGCGGAGTTCCCGCTGCCGCCGTTCGCGACCACGACCTTCGCCTCGTGGCTGGAGAAGCACGAGCCGCTGCCGGAGGCGGGCCGTGCGGGCACCGTGGCCATCTTCGCGACCTGCCAGGGCGACTACAACTTCCCCGCCACGACGGCCAACGCCGTCCGCGTCCTCGAGAAGAACGGCTTCTCGGTCATCCGTCCGGAGCAGCAGTGCTGCGGGATCCCCAACCTCGACGGGGGCGATCTCGCCGCCGCGACCGCGAAGGCCAAGGCGAACGTGCGCACGCTGCTGGAGCAGATCGAGCAGGGCCGCACGGTCGTGATCCCGGGGCCGTCGTGCAGCTACACGATCCGCAAGGAGTACCCCGAGCTACTGGGCACGCCCGAGGCGAAGAAGGTCGCCGCGAACGTCCTCGACCTGATGGAGTTCCTCGAGCGGCTCCGCAAGGACAAGAAGCTCAACACGGACTTCAAGGTCTCGCTCGGACGCGTGGCCTATCACGCCCCCTGCCACCTGCGAGCGCAGAAGATCGGCTTTCCGGGCGCGCGCGTGCTCGGCGCCGTGCACGACACCGACGTCGAGATCGTCCAGGAATGCTCGGCGGTGGACGGCACGTGGGGGATGAAGGCCCAGCACTACGAAATGGGGCGAAAATACGCGCAAAAGCTCGTGCGCGGCATCGAGGAGGCGCGTGGCTCCGAGCCGGAGAACGCCGTGGTCGTGAGCGACTGCCCCCTCGCCGGCCTGCGCATCGCCAAGGAGAACGGCGTGCGCGTCCGCCACCCCGTCGAGGCGCTGGCGGAGGCCTACGGCATCGTCGCGGAAGTATCCTGA
>DATIQP010000600.1:0-3479 GCA_035470765.1 Polyangiaceae bacterium
ACGCTCTCCTTCGTTCGGTCGGAGTAGAGCGCCGGCGCGGCGGGACCGTCGACGACGATCGAGCCGACCGCGCCCTTGTTGAAGGCGCGGAAGATCGAGTGATCGACCATCGCGTACTCGCCGGGGACCTTCGGGGTGAACTCGACGATCGAGGCGCCGCCCGAGGGAATGAGCGTCGTCGCGACGTCCGTCTCGATCGCGGAGCCGCCCTCTCGATACACCTTCTCGAAGATCGCGCCGATGACGTGGAAGCTCGAGACCAGGTTCGGTCCGCCGTTGCCGACGAAGATGCGGACCTTCTCGCCGACGTTCGCGTGGAGCGCCTTGTCTCCGCTGAGCGAGCCCTCGGCGCCGTTGAAGAGGACGTACGTCGGCTTCTCGTCGATGGCCTTCTGCATGTCGAAGCCCTGCAGGCCCTTCTCGTGGTAGCCGCCGACCGTGTAGAAGTCGCCCTGCATGACGTAGTACTCGCGGTCCACCGGTGGCAGCCCCTCGGGCGGCTCGACGAGGATCAGTCCGTACATGCCGTTGGCGATGTGCATGCCGACCGGCGCCGCTGCGCAGTGGTAGACGAAGAGCCCGGGCCGGAGCGCCTCGAACGTGAGCTCCGTCTGGTGGCCGGGCGCCGTGAAGGTGCGCGGCGCGCCGCCGCCGGGGCCGGTGACCGCGTGGAGATCGATGTTGTGCGGCATCTTGTTCTCGGGCGCGTTCTTCAGGTGCAGCTCCACGGTGTCGCCCTGGCGGACGCGGACGAACGGCCCAGGGACGTGGCCGCCGAACGTCCAGAAGGTGTAGGTCGCCTCGCCGGCGATGGGCGCCACCACCTCCTTGACCTCGATGTCGACCACGACGTGCGCGGGAGCGTGGCGGTGCGTCGGCGGGGCCACGGCAGGCGCGAAGGCGAGCTCGGCGCGAACGGGACCGGAGCTGGTCTCGGGCGCCGCCCCGCCCCCCTTACCGCAGCCCGACAAAGCGATGGCAATGACCAACGACGACAGGAGCAAGCTCGACTGCATGGCGGTTCCTCTGGGTCCCGCGCATTGCAGTGCGCGTGCCATGCGCGTAGACCGGCATTTCACGCAGGACTGTGCCCAAACCGCGCAGGAAAGTGGCTACCGGCTGCAAACGGTGCGCCCGGAGGAAACATCGTGACCCGACATAAAAACATCGTGAGGCGACACAAGGTGAAGCGGGGCGTTAAGTCGGTCTCGCCGCAGGACTATCGGGCCCTCGCGGAGGTTCGCTACGTCATCCGGCGCTTCTTGAGCTTCAGCGCCGAGGCGGCGCGCTCGGCGGGGATAGAGCCGCAGCAACACCAGCTGCTGCTGGTCATCAAGGGCCTGCCGCCGGAGCTCGTTCCCACCGTCGGCGTCGTGGCGGAGAGGCTGCAGCTACACCACAACAGCGCCGTCGAGCTGGTACAGCGCTCCGAGGAGCAGGGGATGGTGACGCGCCGCGCGGCGGAGACGGACCGGCGGCAGGTCCTGCTGCGCGTCACCGCGCTAGGCGAGCGGGTGCTCCGGCGGCTGAGCGTGATGCACCGCGAGGAGCTCCGCTCCGCCGCGCCCGTCCTGCTCGCCGCGCTCGGGGAGCTTGCGCGCTCGCCGAAGCCGCGGCGCCGTTCGCGTCAGTAGAGGATGCGCGTACGGATGTTGGTCGACAGCGCGGCGATCGCCTTGGCGACGTCGTTCGACACGTCTTGCTCGAGGTCCATCACGAGGTAGCCGACGGTCGGATCGGTGGCGAGCACCTGCGTTCGGATGTTGGCGCCGAGCTCGCTGACGATACGGTTCACCGCGCCGAGCACGCCCGGCACGTTGCGGTGGACGTTGAGGATGCGGTGCGTGCCCTTGGCCTGCGGGACCTCGACCTGCGGGAAGTTCACCGCCCCGTTCGTCGCGCCGGCGTTGGTGAACTTGATGAGCGACGTCGCCACCTCGGTGCCGATGGACTCCTGCGCCTCCTCGGTCGAGCCGCCGATGTGCGGCGTGAGGATGACGTTGGGCAGCCCGCGCAGCTCGCTCGTGAACTCGTTGGACGAGTTGGCCGACGGCTCGTGCGGGTAGACGTCGACGGCCGCGCCGGCGACATGGCCGGAGCGGATGGCCTCGGCGAGGGCCGGAATGACGACGACGGTGCCGCGGCTCAGGTTGAGCAGGTGCGCGCCCTTCTTCATGCGCGCGAGCTCCGCGGTCCCGATCATCTCGTGCGTCTCGCGCGTGGCCGGGACGTGCAGCGTGACGAAGTCGCTCTCGCCGAGCAGCTCGCCGAGCGAGGCGGTAGGCCGGTTGTTGCCCATCGGCAGCTTGGTGGCGATGTCGTAGAACAGCACGCGAAGCCCCATCGCCTCGGCCAGGACGCCGACCTGCGAGCCGATGTGGCCGTAGCCCACGATGCCGAGCGTCTTGCCGCGGACCTCGTGGCAGTTCGTCGCGACCTTGCGCCACTTGCCCTCGTGCATCTCGCGCGAGCGGTCGCCGAGCATGCGCGAGAGGGCGACGACCTCGGAGATGACGAGCTCGGCCACGCTGCGCGTGTTCGAGAAGGGCGCGTTGAAGACCGGGACGCCGTGCGCGTTCGCCGCCTCGAGATCGACCTGGTTGGTGCCGATGCAGAAGCAGCCCAGCGTGAGCAGGCGCTTGCCGGCCTCGAGCACCTCCTTGGTGACGTGCGTCTTGCTGCGGATGCCGAGGATGTGGACGTCCGCCATGCGCGCGGCGAGCTCCGCCGGCTCGAGGGCCTGCTTGAGCAGCTCGACCTGGAACGTCTCCTTCTCGAACAGGGCCTTCGCGCCGGGGTGGATGCCCTCGAGCAGCAGGACCTTGATCTTGTTCTTCGGGAAGGACGTTTGGCTCATCAGGCGTCGGGATTTACCTTACCCGCAGGCGAGCGCAAGGGTGGGATGCGGGCGCTACTCGGCAGACCGCTCGAGTTGATGGCCCTGCGCCACGCTGGCCGCCAACAAGCGGCAGCGTGAAGTCTCCGGCGGGACCGGCACGTGCCGCGTCGGCATGCCAAAGCCGCCGGCTCGGGCGCGGCGTCTCGCTGCCGCACGTCGACGCCAGCTCTCCGTCAAGACTCGATCGGTTCGAGTGCCCTCAGCTCTAGCTCGTCCGCAGGGCGCGCTGCCAGTAGGTCGCGGCGGCGGCGACACCGACGACCGCGGTGGCGTAGACCAGCGGGGCGACCAGCGGCGAGCCGAAGAGCGCGGCGGCGATGGTTGCAAACTGCAACGAGGTGACGAGCTTGCCGGGGACATTGGCCATCGGGTGCTGGGTGCGCCGGCGTCGGGCCGCGCTGCTGCAGAGCACCCAGAGCACGAGCGGCAGCTCCCCGATCTCGCGCGACGAGAGCAGCAGCACGTCGAGGACCGAGAGGCGGTGCGCGAGCACGAGCGTGACGACGACGGTCGCCACGAAGATCTTGTCCGTCACCGGATCCAGTGCGGCGCCCGTCGCCGTGACCTTCCCCGTGCGGCG
>DATIQP010000601.1:0-2962 GCA_035470765.1 Polyangiaceae bacterium
CGCCCTGAAGGGCAAGATCGCGTACATGTCCCCCGAGCAGATCTCGACCGACTCGGTGGACCGGCGGACGGACATCTACGCCGCGTCGGTCGTCCTCTGGGAGATGCTCACCGGCAAGCGGCTCTACCAGGCCGATCACGAGGTCCGCGTGATCCAGAAGGTGCTCTCCGGGCAGATCGAGCCGCCGAGCAAGCTCGCCGCCTCCGTGCCGCGCGAGCTCGACGCGCTGGTCATGAGAGGGCTGGCGCGCGATCCGAACCAGCGCTTCGCGACGGCCTACGAGATGGCGGAGCAGGTCCAGCGCATCGCGTTCGCGACGCCGGGTCAGGTGAGCGAGTGGGTCCAGAAGCTCGGAGCCCAGGCCATCGAGCAGCGCGCGAAGAAGATCGCCGAGGTCGAGAGCCGATCGTCCCCGGGAGAGGCGCCGCCCTCGCCTCCCGCCCCCGCGGCCGACGACGACGATCGCACCGAGGCGAGCGAGCCGTCCGGCATGAGGGGCGACCGGCTCGACGCGACGAGGCTCTCGGCGCCCGTGCTCGCCGCGCTCTCGAGCGAGGCCGTGGCGTCGGCGCCCGCGCCCGGGAATGCGGGGAAGTTCGACTCGCAAGTGAGCGCGCTCAACGTCTCCTCGTCGGCGGGACACCGTCCGGCGTGGTTCGGCCGCGTCGGCCGGCTCGCGGTGGCGCTGGGCGTCGGCCTGGGGACGCTGCTGATCGGGGGCATCGTGCTGACGTTCGTCGTCCGCGCGGCTCATGACGACAAGGCCGCGCCAGGCGCGAGCACGCCTGCGGCGACGCCGACCGAGACGACGCCTCCCGCGCCGGCGATCGCAGCGCCCCCGTCGCTCGCCGCCCCACTCCCCACGCCTTCGGCGTCCGCGACCGCAGCGCTGCCGACCGCGGCCGAGCACGCGCACGCCGGGGCGCCCCCGCAACACGCCCCCGCGAGCGCGACGCACCCCAAACCGAGCTGCAACCCGCCGTACACGATCAAGGACGGGATCCGGATCCCGAAGATGGAATGTCTCTGAGCCGGCGATTCTTCCTCGGCGTCGCAGCGACGCTGACCGTGAGCGCGCTCGCCTCGGCGCGGCCGCCCAACAAGCAGCAGTGTGCCGACGCGTACACGCAGGCGCAGATCCTCCGCACCAAGGACAAGCTCCTGCTGGCCAAAAAGCAGCTCGAGGTGTGCACCGACGCGGCGTGTCCGGGCGCGCTCCGCAAGGACTGCACCGATTGGCTCGCCGAGGTGGAGCAGAACCTCCCGCTGCTCGCGGTCGACGTCGTCGACACGGCAGGCCACACGCTGTCGTCGGCGCACGTCGCCATCGACGGCGACACGATCGCGAACGGGCAAGCCGTCCCCGTCGACCCGGGGCCCCACTCCGTCCAGGCGGACGCGCCCGGCATGGTTGCCGGCTCTCAGTCGATCGAGCTCGCCAAGGGCGAGAAGCGCCGCACGACGTTGACGCTCGCGCCGCAGCCCTCCGTGGAGCTGCCGCCGGCCGTCCACCGGCCCGTCCCGGTGCTGCCCATCGTGCTCGCGGGCGTGGGCGCGGTGGGGATCGGCGGCTTCATCGGCTTCGGCGTCGCCGGCAACTCGAAGCGCGCCGAGCTCGACGCGGCCGGCTGCAAGCCGAACTGCTCCCCATCCGACGTGGATGCGATCAAGACGGACTACGTGATCGCCGACGTGAGCCTGGGCATCGGCGTCGCCTCGCTCGCCGTGGCGACCGTGCTGTTCGTCCTCGCCGCGAGCTCGCCTGCCAAACGGGAGACGCCGAGCGCGTGGCGCTCGCTCACGCTCGCCGCGAGCCCGCTTCCGTCAGGCGGCGGCCTCGTCGGGGTGGCAGGCCGTTTCTACTGAGCGCACGAAGGGACGAAGGCGAACGTCTGCCCCTTCTCGTTGGTGTAGCTCGCCGCGTCGTTCGCGCCGTAGCGCAGGCGGATGAACCGGCCCGTGCCGAGGTCCGCGCGCACCTCGCTGCCGTCCTCCGGGCACGCCGCGCTCCCGGCCGGCGGGGCGCAGGCCACGAACGACGAGAGCGTGCTCGAGTACGAGAGCTGACTGCCGTCGCTCGCCTCGAACGTGATCGCGATCTGCCCGTCGACGTCGAGGCACGTCGACCCAGCGCTCCACTTGAGGGTCGCGCTCGCGTCGTCTGAGAACCCTCGCGGGGTCTGGCGCACGGCGGTCGTGCCGGACGCGAGTGACTGCCACACGACGGTCGTCACGTTGGCGCTCTCGGTCACGTCCGCGGACGCGCTCCATGATGCGACCGTCGTCCGATCGATCGTGAGCGCGCTCGAGGCCGTCAGGTCGAGGTGGAGGGCCGGCCCCGTGATCGCGTACGCGAGCCTCACGTCGCCGCTCACCACGCCGATCCCTGTCAGCAGGCACTGTGCGAAGTGGTAGTCGTTCTGTCCGGCGGCGGGCGTGTTGGTGCTGCCGGCAACGCGCGTGACGCACGACGACGGCGGGTCCGAGACCACCGCATCGGGATCCGGCCCGAGGAAGGCCATGAGCTTGGCGAGGTCGACCTCGACGCCGCTCGACGCGTCGGCCGCGTCGAGCAGCTCAGCCTCGACGCCGGGCGAAGCGCCACAGGCGTAGGCGAGCGAGACCAGAAAGAGCGAGCGCTGCGGCGAGATCACGAACTCTGCGCAAAGCAGGGGCCGTGCCCGCCCCGAGGACAGCGCCACGGAGTCCCAAATACCCGATTGTCCGGGTCCTTCGGTCGCTCGGCACCCCTTCCATGGGGGCCGACACCCGCCGGCGAGACACCATGGACGGGGACGCCCCCGAGTCCACTGGTCCAAGCCCGCTCCGGGGCCGAGACAGGTTTGCTATAGAGGGTGCATGCAGGGGAGCACCCGAACCCGACCGCTCAACTGGTTCGTTCGGGGCGGCACGCTCGCCACGCCGGACGGAAGGACCCACGTCATCGACGTCGACCCGGTGA
>DATIQP010000602.1:0-9266 GCA_035470765.1 Polyangiaceae bacterium
CACCCGAACCGACTTCAAGCGATCGTGCCGAGCGGGACGGCGGCCGGTCAATACGACCTCACGGTCAAAGACCACGCGGGCACCACGACGTTGAAGAACGCGCTCACCGTCACCGGGACGCTCAGCGTGACGCTCAAGAGCGTGACGCCGCCCTTCGGTCCGACGGCGAGCGACACCGCCGTCACGATCCTGCGCGACACGACCGCCGCGGCGCCCGCCAACGGACCGTTCGTCGCCACGCCGCGCGTGTATCTCAATCCCACCAACGCCGCCGCGACGGACATCGCCGTTGCGCTCAGGTCGGTCACTTTCTTGGATCAGGATCGGGTCACGGGCGTCGTCCCCGCCGGGACGCCGGTGCACGGCTACGACGTCGTCCTCGTCAACCCGGACGGCACGGTAGGCCTGCTCGCGAACGGCTTCCAAGAAACGGCCAATCCGCCCCCCGTCATCCTGACAGCCACGCCGTCGTCCATCGCGGCCGCGACCGGGCAGAACGTCGTCCTCGCCGGCACCGACTTCGCCAGCGGAAACACCGTCAAGCTCACGTGCGTCGACGCAGGCGGCAATCCGATCGGCTCGCCCGCGGTCACGGGCGCCGCCCCCGCGTGCAACGGCAGCGACTGTACGCAGACCATCACCATCGACGGTTCGACGCTCGCCGCAGGAGACGTGTGCGTCGTGCGCCTGACCAACCCGGACGGTAGCTACGGCGACTACTCCGCCATCGGCGTTACGACGCCGTCGCTCAACTTGAACTCGCCGCACGCGGGGCCGGACATGAACGTCGGCCGGCGCGCGCTCGTGGCCGCCGCCGGCAACGCGACACCCGCCAACCGCTTCGTCTACGCCGTCGGCGGCGACGACGGAAGCGCCGCCGGCGCGCTCGACTCGGTCGAGTTCGCTCCGGTCGACATCTTCGGCAAGATCGGCGCTTTCACCGTCGACCCCGTCAAGCTCCCTGGCAAGCGCACGCTCGCCGGCTCGGTCACGGTCGGGCGGTACATCTACGTGGTGGGCGGCGACGACGGAAACGGCCCCCTCAACACCGCGCTTCGCGCGCTCATCCTCTCGCCGCTGGAGGCGCCCGTCATCGACGACGTGGACGTCGAGTCCGGCGGGAACGGGCTCGATGCGGGCACGTACCACTATCGCGTGAGCGCGCAGTACACCACCTCCGACACCGACAACCCCGGCGGAGAATCGCTCGCGAGCGACGCCTTCACGCTCGCGCTCCCGACCTCCAGCACCAAGTTTGCGGTCACCCTCACGTGGAAAGCTCCCGTCGACAAGCTCGGCGCGCCGATTCCGAACGTCGCCAGCTACAACATCTACCGCACGCAAAAGGACGGCGCACCGGGCAGCGAGGTGCTGCTCGCCAACTACGTACCCACCACCGATGACGCAGGCGCACCCGTCCTCGCCTTCACGGACGACAACAGCAAGACGCCCGGCGCCCAAGCGCCGCTCCCGCTCGGCTCGACCGGCGCGTGGGCGACGCTGCCGGCGCTCGGGACGGCGCGCTCCGGCCTGGGCGTGTCGTGGGCGAAGGATCCGGCTACCGCGGGCACTTTCTACGTGTACGCGCTCCTCGGAAAGAGCTCGGCGACGACCGCCACGTCGTCGTACGAGTTCTTGCCCGTGACCGTCGCGGCCAACGGCCGTCAAACCGCGTCTGGGGCGTGGACGGCGGGCAGCGCGGCCGCCAACTCCGCGCGTTGGCAAATCGGCGCGTGGGCCGTCGACTCCACCGTCGCGTCCTTCTACACGAGCTCGACCTGGATCTTCCTCGGCGGCGGCCTCAACGGCGCCAACACGTCCGACAACGTCGTCGACGCCGGCCAGGTGCAGGCCGGCGGGCAGCTCGGCACCGCAGCGACGCTCGACGCCACACCGCGCGACTTCAGCTCCAACTCGGCGGGCTACGGCGTCTGCGCGGCCAACGTACAGCTCTTCTCCTTCGGCGGGCTCAACGCGTCGCCGTCCGCCGGCGCGAAATCGGCGACGCTCGTGACTGCGCCGCCGAGCCTCGCGACCAACGCGTGGAACAACGAAGGCCTCACCATGACGCACGGCCGCTATCTCATGGGCAGCGCCGTGCAGAGCGCCTTCATCTTCCTCATCGGCGGGCAGACCGACGAGCCGAGCGCGGCCAGCAAGACGACCGAGCTCGTGATTTGGTGAAGCGAGGGCGCTACCTCTGTCTGGCGCCGAACGAACAGGGCACCCGCGGCGTCGTCGCGCGCTTCGACGCGAAGACGCCGCCCTCGATGCCGCCCCTGCCCGCGTGGGATGGTTCGTTCCTGTAACTCCCGACGGAGGCGGAGACAGAGTCGACGGAGTCAGCGTCAGCCTCCGTGGCTCGCGTGAGCTATGCTCGCGCACCGTTCACCGTCCGGGAGGAGACCGAGATGAAATTCCGTTGCTCCAACATCTTCCACTGCGACGCCGACACGTACTGGACGAAGATCTTCTTCGATCGGGAGTACAACGAGGGCCTCTTCAAGGGCGCGCTGGGCTTCAAGGACTTCAAGGTCCTCGAGCTCACCGGAGAGCCTGGTGGCGACCGCACACGCAAGATGCTCACGGAGCCGAAGACGGACGCGCCCGGCGCCGTCACCAAGCTCATCGGCGGTGGCCTCACGTACACCGAGACGGGCCGCTTCGACGCAAAGACGGGCAGGTGGACCTACGAGATCGCCACCAGCAAGCTGAGCGACAAGGTCAAGATCAAAGGCCAGCTCTGGGTCGAGCCGCGCGGCGACAGGAAGGTCGAGCGCATTGGTGAGATCGAGATCGAGGTCAAGATCTTCGGTGTCGGCGGGGCCATCGAGAAGTTCATCGCCGACACGACGCGCGACAGCTACGAGAAGACCGCGACCTACACGAACGACTTCATCGCGAAGAAGGGCTACTGAAGCGCCTGTCGTCGAGACCGCACGACCGCAATCTCGCGCGTCCTCGCGTGGGTCCACTTGACCTCCGTCGTCTTCCTGACCCCGCCTGCGGATTCGAACGGCGGGGGTTGGCCGTCGACGCGAGAGAACGAGTCAGCCCACGTTCCAGCAGCACATCACGCCGCCGTAGGCCTCCGGCTCGCAGCCGTTCGGGTTGTTGGGCTTGGTGATGGTGCACGAGCACACCTTCACCTGATCGATGAGGCAGTCGCAGGTCCCCTTGGTGAGATCGCAGACGGCGGAGTACGCCTTGCCATCACCGCACGAGCTCGCGTCGCACGTTTGATTGCAGCTCGTGGCGCCACTCTGCCCGCTGCAGTTGCCGCATTGGGTGGGCGTCCAGGTGGGCCCGCACTGTCCGCCGGAGTCGGACTGCACCACGTCGGGCGGAGCGTCCGTCGCCATCACGTCGCTCGGCGCATCGTTCGACGGAGAGCCGTCGCTCGACGCGTCTGGCGGCGTCGGGACGCTGCTCGAGCACGCCGCGACGCCGGTGAGTGTGGTGAGCAGCACGAAGATCGCGCGCGCCGAGGTCATGTCGACACTCTACACCGGATCATCAGCAGGCTCCGGCGCTGCTGACGCGGCCGGACGCGAGACCTGGCGCGCGCGCCTCGACCCCACGCTCGTCGAGTGCTCTCATCGCCGCATGACCACCGTGGCCCGCGTCGAGCTCTTTCACGTCGAGATTCCGCTGCCGGCCACGTTTCACCCTTCTTGGATCCCCGGCTTCCCGCAGAACGAGAACCGCTTCACGCTGGTGCGCGTCACGACCGACGACGGCGTCGAGGGGTTCTCGGCCGGCCCCGCGATGGGTCACGAGCGCGCGGGCCTCGGCGATCTGCTGGGTCCGTACGTCCTCGGCGCCGACGCGACGAACATCGATCTCGTGCAGCAGCGCCTGCGCGAGATGAGTTACCTCGGCTGGCGCAACTGGTGGATCGAGCCCGCGTTCTGGGACATCTTGGGCAAGCTCGCCAACAAGCCCGTGTACGAGCTGCTGGGCGGCCATGCGCAGCGGGTGCCGCTCTACGCGTCGACGGGTGAGGTGCGCGAGCCGAGCGCGCGGATCGCCGAGGCCGAGGCGCGCTACGCCGAGGGGTTCCGTACGATCAAGCTCCGCGTCCACGACTTCGACGAGCGCGTCGACGAACGGCAGATCCAGGAGACGGCGCGCGCGCTCGGCGGCAAGATGAAGCTCGGGGTCGACGCGAACCAGGCCTGGCGCGTCGCCGCGGTCGGCCCCGCGCCGCGATGGGACCTCGCGCGCGCCCAGCGCTTCGCGGACGCGTGCGCGGACGCGGGCTTCGCCTGGCTCGAGGAGCCGCTGCCGATGGACGGATACGACGATCTGGCCGAGCTCACGCGCCGCGCGCGCCTGCCCATCGCGGGCGGCGAGCTCCACACGAGCGGCCTCCCCGAGCTGCGCATGATGATCGAGCGGCGCTGCTACTCGATCTTCCAACCCGACGCGATCTTCACCGGCGGCATCGCGCAGACCTTCGAGGTGGCGAAGCTTTGCCGGTCGCACGGCCTGAAGTACACGCCGCACACCTGGACCAACGGCATCGGCTTCGCCGTGAACCTCCAGCTCTTCCTCGCGAGCGGGTTCGCGGGCGAGACGGAGCTCGAATACCCGCTCGATCCTCCCGGCTGGGTTCCCAGCGCGCGCGACGGGATCCTCGAGCAGCCCTTCGTGCACGAACGCGGCGAGCTCGCGGCGCCCACGCTCCCCGGGCTCGGGTTCCGCATCGACGACAAGGCGCTGCGGCGGTTCGGCAAGCGGTTCTTCGTGATGGATCGAAAGCGGCTCGCCTGGTTCTCGCTGCGGACGCGCGGGATCCGGGCGACGCTCGAGATCGACAAGGCGCGCAAGGCCGCCGCGTCGAGCCCCCACGGCGCGGTGTGACGGACGGCCGCCCGATCGGGCGACCAGTCGAGCCCGCGCCGCGCGAGCTTGGGTTCTCGGCCGACATGGACACTCCAGCTTGGACGGAGTCGATCGGCGCAATCGGACCATTTCCAGGGCACCACGCGGGTGGCGCGCGGGCGACGCGGCGCCTCATCGAGGTCGCGGACTTGCGCGACGGCCAGCGCGTGCTGGTGCTCGAATCGCGCCTGCCAGCACCGACTCGATCAGGATGCGATCGAAGCTCCGGGGCGGGATCCATGCACGTGGCGCCGGCCGGCAGCACCCTGCTGGCACGGCGCCAGCCTGCCGAACGCGCCTCATGGAGGAGGAGGTGGCGAACTGCTGCGCCGGCTCGCGAGTAGCTCGCGCATGAACGACTCGAGCCGTTGCCCGGAGCTGACCCACGAGTAGCGCTCCTCGACCAGGGCGCGACCGTGCTCGCCCAGCTTCGCCCCGAGCGCTGGATCTTCCAGCACGCGGCAGATCCCCGATGCGAGCGCCGTGGGACTGTCGCCGATCAGGAGGTGTCGTCCGGGCTGGGCACCGATCCCTTCGGCTCCGACGCTCGTCGAGACGACCGGTCGCGCCATGGCCATCGATTCGAGGATCTTGAAGCGAGTTCCCCCGCCGATGCGAAGCGGGACGACGGTGACGGCGGAGCTCGCGAGATGCGGCCGCAGATCGTCGACTTTGCCGGTGACCTCCACGCGCGGACTGCGGAAGCTGAGCACCTCGGGGGTGGGGTGCTGGCCGACGATCTTGAGCCGCGCGTCGGGGTAGGTGCGTGTGACAAGAGGCCACACCTCGCGCACCAGGTGCCGGACACCATCGACGTTGGGGAAATAGTTGATCGCGCCGAAGAACATGACGGTTTGGCCGTCGGGCGGCGGGTGTTGGGGACTGGGCTTGAAGTGGTCGACGTCCACGGCATTCGGCACGACCGCAGACTTGAGCTCCGGCACGAGCCGACGTGCACGTGCTTGGTCGACCTCCGAGCAGAATGTCACGCCGTGGAACGTGCGGAACGCGGCCACCTCCTCGCGACGGATCTTGGACCAATTCGCGAGGTAGTGAATGCGCCGCGACAAGCCGTAGTGGCCGCTCGCCTGCTGGCGCGCGAGGTCGAACTCGATGTTGTGTTCGTCGAGGAGCCACAGCGGCGGCAAAGAGCCAGGCGGGGCGATGTCGAGCCGCTGGCCAGCGAGAAACGGGAGCTCAACGTTCACGATGTCCACCGGTCGCCCGGAGAGCACGCGTCGCAGCGCGTTCCGCAGGTCCGGGAGATCGAACGCGCGGCTCTCGAAGCTGCGCGTCGAGGCGAGCGAGCGAAGCTGGAGGAGGCGCTTGGTCGCGCCCTGCGACGGCCGCGCCGAAACGAGCACGACCTTGGAGCAGTACTCGCGCATCGCACGCTCGGTTTCGCGTGCGTCCATGTCGGGCGTGATCAGGGAAACGCCGATGACGTCGTTGGCGCGCGACAAGAAGGACATGAGCCCGTGAATTCGCCTCTGCGCTCCGAACGAGGGAGGGCTCGGTGGAAACTGAGTCAGAAACACGATGCGGAGCCGCTTGTTGGCCATGACCCCCTCCTACGTCGCGTCGGATCGCCGTTAAGTCATGGGGGCGTCGGTCTTGTCGGGCAAGATGCCATCCTCATGCCCTCGCTCGTGCCGCTCGCACTGGGCTCCCCGCAGGACTGGCGACCGGGCGCGCACCTCGTGCGCGATTGCCGTGAGCCTCGCGCGCATCCGTCGTCACTCGTACATGACCCACTCGGGCAGGGCCGCTGCCTCGTCCTGCATCCTCGGTAACGCAACTTCCCCATAGTGCGCCGTCTCGACCTGAGCTCGTCGCCGTTGCCGCAAGAGAATGGCGTCACGGCGCCCCCGAAGCCCCCGGGAGCGCGCACCGAACGTTTTCGCCAACCGCGCACCGGGATTCCGTATCATCGCGCACCATGATCCAAATTTACGGCTCCCACATGTCCAGCGCCGGGCGTTGCCTCTGGCTGCTCGAAGAGCTCGGCGTGCCCTACGAGCGCCTCCAGGTGGACCTCCGCGACCCCGCCGCGCGAAAGAAGTACGTCGACGAGGTCTTCAACGGCGGCAAGGTGCCGTTTCTCGTCGACGGCGACGTGCGCCTGTTCGAATCGATGGCGATCAACACGTACCTGGCGGCGAAGTACAAGCCCGAGCTTCTGCCATCCGACCCGTACGGTCGCGCGCTCGTCGATCAATGGTCGTTCTGGGCCATCTCCAACCTGAGCGCCGAGGCCCTCAAGGTGCTCTATCACTCGCACCTGCTGCCCGAGGATCAGCGCGACCCGAAGCAGGTCGAATCCGGCAAGGCCGGCTGCGCACGCTACCTCGCGCAGCTCGAGGACTCGCTCACCGGCGAGTGGCTCGTGGGGAAATCGTTCACGCTCGCCGACCTCCACGTCGCATCCGTCGTGAACCTCGCGGCGCGTACGGGCCTTTCGATGGGGCCGCGCGTGACGGCGTGGCTGAAGCGAAACACCGAGCGGGCTGCGTTCAAGAAGGTGTTCGGGGGTTGAGCGTAGCGGGCCCGACAACGTCTCGCGCGTCGTCGCGCGCTTCACGAGAGAGGAGTGATTTGCCCGGAGCGATTGCTTGTCGCCGCTTGACAGGCCTGTGCGAATCCACGAGCTTCGCCGCGCAGAGATGTCCCAGAGGCGAAGGAGCCTCGTCGGAAATCGGAGGAACGTCATGAAGAGAGGGGCGGCATTCGCGGTGGTCATTCTTACCGCGGTCATCCTCACCGGTTGCATCTCCTCGATGAGCCACCCGAACGCGCCGGACGCCGTCGCGCCGGGCGACGGGCCGCAGGTCTACAACGTCTCGCGTGGCGCGTTCTTGTTCGGCGGGCGCGACGGCGTCCTCGCGGCGATGCACGAGAGGTTCCCTCGCGCGCAGGAGACCGACAAGTACGACCCGCCCCCAGGCTCGTTCATCCGCGTTCGCACGCGCGATCTCGAGATGTCGCTGGCCGGGAAGATCTACGGGTACGTCTCGCTCTCGCTGCTGACGCTCATCCCATTTTACAACGGTGAAACGGGCTGCGACATCATCTTCGAAGTCTTCGACAACGGCCAGTTGCTCAAGTCGTACGCATATCCCATCCACCGGCACCTGTTCGTCTGGCTGCCCGTGTTGCCGTTCTCGTGGATCAGCGCGATCACGCCGAGCGAGTGGGACGCGGCGCACGCCGCGACGTATCGATTCTTCGAGGACCTGTCGAGGGATTCGCCTTCGCCGCGAGGTCCGTAGCGAGCTTCGAGGTGAGCGTGCGAGGCGCGATGCTCGAGGCGACGCGCACCTCCTTCATGGCGCCTCAACAGGGAGCATGCACGGCATGGCGCGTGCACTGCACACGGCATGCTCACTCGAAGGCACTTCATCGCGGGGTCCGTCGCGCTCGCGGCGTGCAACGAAGGAGCCTCGTCGGCCGTGGGGCCTGGAGAGGCGCGGCTGCCGACGATCACGGCGGCTGACCCGCACGCGACCATGCCGATGAGCCTGCTCGGCAGGACCGGCGAGCGCGTCTCACGCATCGGGCTCGGCGGCTACCACCTCGGCATACCGGACGAGCAAGAAGCCATCCGCATCGTGCGCAGCGCGATCGACCGCGGTGTGACGTTCATGGACAACTGCTGGGACTACAACGACGGAAAGAGCGAGGAGCGCATGGGCAAGGCGCTCCGCGACGGGTATCGCCGGAAGGTCTTCCTGATGACGAAGATCGACGGCCGCACGAGAGAGTTGGCAGCGCGGCAGCTCGATCAGTCGCTCGGGCGCCTCGGAACGGAGGTCATCGACCTGGTTCAGATCCACGAGGTGATCCGCGCCAGCGATCCGGCCGCGTGCTTCGCACCCGGGGGGTGCATCGAGGCGCTGCTCGAGGCGAAGAAGGCCGGAAAGCTCCGTTACATCGGCTTCACGGGGCACAAGGATCCGAGCATCCACGCCGCGATGCTCGAGACGGCCGACGCGCACCACTTCGAGTTCGACACCATCATGATGCCGCTCAACGTGATGGACGCGCACTTCCGAAGCTTCGAGAAGGTCATCTTGCCGATCGCGCTTCGCAAGCGCATGGGCATCTTGAGCATGAAGCCGCTGGGGTCGGGCGACATCCTCGCGAGCCACACGGTGAGCGCCGTCGAGTGCCTGCAGTACGCCCTCAACTTGCCCGGGAACGTGGTCATCACGGGCTGCGACTCGATGGGCGTGCTCGAACAGGCCATCCGAACGGCGATTCGGTTCGAGCCGCTCACGAGGGAGCAGGTCGACGCGCTGCTCGCACGCACGCGCGACGTGGCGATGTCGGGGCGCTTCGAGCGCTTCAAGACGACCAGTGCGTTCGACGGCACCGGGCGC
>DATIQP010000603.1:0-4787 GCA_035470765.1 Polyangiaceae bacterium
CCCACTCCTCGCGGATCCCATCCTCGATGGCGCGCACCCTCTCTAGCGTCATCCGACGCACGAGGGTATCACAAGCGCCCTCAGAACCAGCCGGCGATGCCCAGCGTGCCCGGGCCGACGATCGCGTGCGCGTGCGACGACTCCTTCTTGCCGCCCGTCGTGAACGCCAGCACCACCGTGGTGATCGCCATGGCGACGGTCACGCCGCCGGTGATGTCCGTCGCGAGCGCGAAGTTGCGCGTCTTGTTGCGCGCGTCGTCGACCTGCTGCGTCGTCACGCCGGGCTGGGACACCTTCGCGTCGAAATCGCTCTTGGCGGAGAGCGCGAGCCCACCGAGCACCCCCGTGGCCACGCCGAGCGCGGCGGTCGTCGACAGGCCGATCCAGAAGCCCGTGGACGGGCCCGCGTGGACCGGCGCCGGCGGCGGAGGCTCGGCGATGGGTGTATTCTGCACCGGAGCCGCCGATGGCGGCGCAGGCGGAGGCGCCGGCTCGTTGTTGTTGGGAGCCTTGGCCTCGGCGACCTCGAGGCTGATCGTGGGCCGGTCGCCGCCCGCCACGTCGATGACGCGGCTCACCGGCACGAGCCCGGCCTTGGCCACGGTGATCTTGCGGCGGCCCTCGCTGACGATGATGGGCTCGCGCAGCGGCGACTTGGCGACGGGGACGTCGTCGACCAGAACGTCGGCTCCCTCGACGTTGACCGTGACCTGCACGCGCGCGACGCGGCTCTCGAGCTTGTGCAGATCGGCCTCGACCTGGGCGCGGCGCGCGGCGGGCACGTCCTTGCCGCCCTGTTCCAGGTAGCCGCTGAAGGCCCTCAGCGCGCTGGCGTAATCCTGGAGCTCGAGGCTCGTCTGCCCGAGGTTGTACAGGACCTTGTAGTTCGGGGAGGCCTCGTAGGCGCGCTGGAACTCGATCAGCGCGGCGCGGAAATCACCTTCCTTGAAGAGGTCGACGCCGTGGGTGAAGTGGGCGCGAGCCTGATCGTTCGGCGCGCCGTTCTGCGCGTGGGCGACGCTCGGCGCGAGCGCGAAGACGGCGGCGAGGCAGAAGGCGAGGCGGGTCCGTTTCACTGGTAAGGATCCTTTTCGTCGATGGCGTGCTTGGTGTGCGGGCCGACCTGCAGCTGCGAGCCCGCCGTGGGCGCGCCGGACGCGAACGGTGCCGGCGGCGGGATGACCGCGCCCGTCGGCCCCGAGCGCATGAAGACTCCGCGCGGCCGCAGCGAGAACTCGAGGCGCGTGTCGCGGTCGAGCGTGACGCTTCGCGACTCGGCGGTGTAGCCGTCCGCGCTGACGACGATCTCGTGCGACGAGCCGTCCTTCGTGAACGCGCCATGGAACGGGCCCTGGCCGAGGAGCTTGCCATCCATCGAGACGGCGGCGCGCGCGGGCGTGACGTCGATCGCGACGTCCACCGACGCCGCGGCCGCCGCCGCCGGCGTTGCGGCCGTCGAGGGCGGCGGGGGCGCGGCGCTGGCGGTCGCGCTCGGTCTCGCGGCGGCCGACGACGCGCCGTGCGACACGAGGGCGGCGATGGCGACGACGCCGACCAGGATGGCCGCAGCCCCCGAGCCCACGAACAGCATCGTGCGCCGCGGCTTGCGAAAGTCGTGCGACACGGCCATCGAGGTGCCTGTCCCCAGAATGGGCGAGCTCGATTGCAGGGTCGCGTTGTGCGCCGGGTTGCTGCTCGACGACGGGAGGCTGGTGGGGCCTGGATCGTCGGTCTGCACCATCGGGAGTTTTGCGACGGCGGAGGTGTCCGTGACGGTGCGCGCGGGCAGCGAGAGCTGCCTGTCCACGAGGACGCGGAGCCCCTTGCGCTCTTCGGCGAACGTCTCGGAGACGAGCTTGGCGACGTCGGCGTCGCTCGCGCGCATGCCGAGCGCTTCCATGCGCGCCTCGATGGCGGCCTGCATCTCCGCCGCCGTCGCGAAGCGCGCCTCCGGATCGAAGGCCATGGCCTTGTCGCAGATCGCGGCGAGCCCGGGGTCGGCGTCGGGGCGCGCCTCGAGCACGCGCGGCTGCGTCCCGGTCGTGCGCTTGTGGAGCACGGCCGCCTCGTTCTCGCCGTACGTCATGCGACGGCTGACGAGCGCCTCCCAGAGCATCACGCCGACCGAGAAGATGTCGGCGCGCCGGTCGACCTCCTTGCCCGACACCTGCTCGGGCGCCACGTAGCCGAGCTTGCCCTTGAAGACGCCGGCCGTGGTCCTCGACGCGATGCCCGCTGCCTTCGCGATGCCGAAGTCGACGAGCTTCACCTGGCCGTCGTAGCAGAGGAACGTGTTCTGCGGGCTCACGTCGCGGTGCACGACCGCGAGGGCGGTGCCGTCGAACCCGTACAGCTCGTGGGCGTAGTGCAGTCCCGAGAGCACACGCAGCAGCACGTGCAGGTGCGTGGAGAGCGCGAGCTTGCGCCGCAGCCGGCCGAGCAGCGCGTGCATCGGCTGGCCCTCCAGGTACTCCATGATCATGTAGTTGCGCCGGCCCTCGGCGCCGACGTCGTACGTCTGCACGAGGTTCGGGTGGTTCATGCGCGTGGCCAGCCGCGCTTCGTCCATGAACATCGCCACGAACTCTTCGTCGTCGGCGAACTCTTCGCGGATCTCCTTGAGCACGAGGAGCTTCTGGATGTTCGCCGGCCCCTGTCGCGACACCAGGAGGACGCGCGCCATTCCACCCTGCCCGAGCTGAGCGATCGGACGAAAGTGGCCGAGCAAGTTCGGAGCGGTCTCGCTCACCGGCAAAAAAACCTCCTGCCTCGCGCCCGCGCCTTCAGGGCGACGGCGCTACGACAGTATAACTGATCATCGACGCACGCGAAAACACCGTGGTCTTGCCGACATACTGCTGGGTTGCCTGCATCGTCCCGGTGATCGTGCGCGTGCCAATGGGGACGTTGATGAAACCCGCAAAACCCGTGGAATCCGTCGCGGTGGTGGTCAGCGTGGGGACGCTGCCCGAGAAATAGAACCCTTGAGTCGTGCTCGAGGTCGAGTCGAGCGCGACCGAGACGCCGGCCGCATTCTGGCCCGTGCAATCGTACGTCGCCATGAAGACGTTGCCCAGCGTGGGGTCAATCGTCAGGTTGGACCCCACGATCGCTGCCGTCTGTACCAGTTCGTCCCCGGTCAGCAGCAGGATGGTCAGATAGGTCGTGTCCTGGAAGAGCGGAGGGTTGAAGAAGACGAGGGACGGAATGACGAGCTGGCCGTTCGGGCCGGCGTCGCCCGCATCAGGGGGGGTGCCGCCGTCCGGCATCAACGGCGTCAAGAGGACGAAGCCGTCGAACCCGGCGGCGAGCGTCAGGTGCAGCAGGCCGTTCGAGTCCGGCGTGGTGGGGGGAAAGAGCGGGTTTTTGCAGGCGCCGTCGATCTTCGTGCAGACGCTCGCGAGCACGTCCGTGCGGGGATTCTTCGAGATCGCGTCGATCAGCGGCACCGTGACGGCGACCTGAGGCTTGGTCGGGGCGGGGTAGCTGACGTGGCCGAGGCAGCCCCAAGGGCCCGCGTCGACGACCGGTCCTCCATCCGAGGCGTCCGGGCCGGCGTCGCTGGCACCGACGCACACCCGGTCTACGCATTTCATGCCGGCGAAGGCCGCGCCTCGCGCCGTGCAGTCGCCGTCGACCTTGCACTGTTCGGCGCTCGTATCGAGCACCAGAGAGCACGCCCCTGCGCACATTGCAGAAAACACGAGTGCGCCAAAGACGAAACGACCCCCGCTGACCCTGAAGCAAGTGTCGGATCGCAAGATTCACAAAGGATGGCTGGGTCGATGGAAGGCGTCAAGGAAAGAGGGAAGACCCCCGGAGGCCGGCGCGGAGACGGAGGCGGAAGCGGAGGCGGAGACGGAGACGGAGACGGGGAGGGCGTCTTTGGCTAGATTGGTGACGCAAACGGCCCCTTAGCTCAGCTGGAAAGAGCAAGTCATTTCTAATGACAAGGTCGCAGGTTCGAGTCCTGCAGGGGCTGCCCTAGACCGCGCAACCGAAATGCTCACCCCCGACAAGACCATGAACGACGCCCTCGCTCGCGCGCTGGGCGGCCAGACCGACTCGCTCTACGCGTTCCTGTGCCGTGGATCGGGCCTGCCCGGCGTACGCGCCAACGTGGCGCTCGCGCAGTCGTTCGCCGAGGCGTGCGCGTCCGACGCGCGCGCGCCGAAGCTCGCGGCGACGATGGCGCGGCTCGACGCCGACTTCGCGCCCGGCGACACGGCGCTCGAGTTTCTTCCGGTGTGCGGCGTGATGGCGGCGGCCGCGATCGCCATCAAGCAGCCGGGCGCGAGGGCCGCGATGCTCGGCGTGCTGCACGACGCGTCGGAGGATCTGCGCTTTCGCGTGCGCGACGCCGTGGCGCCGGCGCTCGCCAAGGTCGGCGAGCAGCTCGGCGACGAGCTCGTGACCGAGCTCGACTCGTTCATGGACGGGTATTTCCACGCGGCCGCGGCGCTCCGAAGCCTCGCGCATCGCGAGCTCCTCGCTCGGGTGGGCGCCGCGGAGTCGGTCGCCGGGCTGCTGACGAAGGCGCTCGATCTCGCCGCGGGCGCGCCGCGGGCGGCGGCGCGCTACCCGGGCTACAAGGCGCTGCTCGAGGCGATCGCGGCGGCGATCGAGCCGCTCGCGCTCAAGCTGGGGCCGCCGATCTTCGACGTGGCGGCGGCGTTCGCGAAGAACACCGATCCGCACCTGCGCGATCTCGTGCGGACCGCGGCCTCGGCCAAGAAGCTGAACGCGCGCTTCCCGGACGAGGTGCGGCGCGTGGAGCAGGCGTTCGG
>DATIQP010000604.1:0-3998 GCA_035470765.1 Polyangiaceae bacterium
GGCGCGAACCGCGTCGATGCGCCCGGGGCGACGCACGGCGTCGCGTGGAGCGCGCTCGGGGCGGTGCTCGCCGCGGCCCTCCTGATTCGAAGCCCGCGCCGTGCGCCGGCGTGGGTCGTCGCGTTCGCCGCGCTTGCCTGCCTGCCCGGGCTCTCCGCGTGGGCGGGGCGCGCGGATGGACCATTGCACGCCAGATCGTCCGCCGCGCGCGTCGATCGCCTGGCGTCGGACATCGAGACGTACGCTCGAGAGCGCGGCTGCGCGGGCGTCGTTCGTTCGAGTTGCGTGGCGTGCGATCCGGTCGTCCGTTTCGCCCTTGCGAAGAGCGCCCGGTGCGCCACACCCGCACCCATCGTGCTCGAGGCGGACGCCGTCGAGGCGGGGTGCGTGGAGCGCTCGGGCGCGCTCGTGTGCGGAACGCTGCCATGATCGCGCTCGCGGCGCCGCTGGCCGTGACGCTGGGGGCGGCGATGGCGGGCGCCACGGCCGACGAAGCTCTCGGGCTCGTGCCGCGCGGAGCGTCCCGCGCCCCGCTCCTCGTGCTCCTGACGCTCGCCGCCGCGTACCTCGCGTTCACCGCGCCCATCGCCCTCGCGATCTTGCTCGTCGCGGCGGTCCTGGTGCGTGCGCCTCGGGAGCGTCCGCACGCGCTGCGGCCCGGGCTCGGGTTCTGGATCGCCGCCGGAGCGCTCGGCCTCGTGTGTCTCTCCAGGCCGGCGCACCCGATGCTCTGGGACGAGCTCGTGTGGCTGACCAAGGCGCGGCTGGCAGCGCCGTGGCCCGGCCGCCTCGTGCGCGCCGCGCTCGATCCGAACGGCGGAGTCATCCCGAGCGGCTATCCCCTCCTCTACTCGCTGGCGTCGTCCTGGCTCGGGGGCTTCTCCTCGCAGCGCTCGGCCGTCACTGCGGGCGCGGCCGCGTTCGACGCGCTGGCGTGCGTCGCGTTCCTCGGTGCGGTGTGGGACGCGAAGCCCGATCGACGCCTCGTGCGCGTGGCGATCGCCGTGGCGGTGCTCGTCACGTGCCCCATCGTCGTCGTGCACCTGCGCGCCGCGTACGTGGATCTCCCGGTCGGCCTGCTGGCCGCGGCCTTGGCGCTCTCGCTCGAAGGGCCGCGACCCCGCGCTGCGCCTGCGGTGCTGGCCATCGCGCTCGTCGGCCTCAAGGACGAAGGTCTCGCGCACGTGGCAGCCGTGCTCACGGTCGCGGCGGCGTCCGGCTCGATCCGTAGATCTCGGCGCAGCCTGACCGCGGCGCTCGTGGGTCTCGGGTGCGGCGCGACCGCCTTCGCGGCCTGGCGGTTGCGGCTCGCGGCCGCGGCGATACCTGTCGATCACGCCCTGGCGTACGTGCGGCTCGCGCGCGCCGCTCCGCTCGCGCGCCTGATCGCGTCGCACGCGAGCGACCGCGGCACCTGGGGGGCGACGCTCGGGCTCGGCGCCGGGGCCTGGGTCGCCGCATGGCTCCGCGGCCGGAGGGCGCCCCGCCCCAGCTCCAGGCTCGCGGCGACGCTCTTCGCGCAGTCCGTCGCGCTGGGGTTGGCGCTGCTCTCGTCCCCCGATCGCGTGATGGAGTTCGCCGCCAACGGGACGCTGATCAATCGCCTGATCCTCCAGCTCGTGCCGATGGTGGCCGCCCTCTTCGCGAGCTCGATCTAGGTGCGTGTGCTGCCTGGCACACGCACACAGCCTCGGACGAGCCTCGGCTAGAGCCCGACAGCGGAGCCGCCTCCCTTTCTGCAGGACAGAGACGCAGCCCGCCTTTTTTGCTAAGAGTCGTGGCCCTCCCGTGGTCTGGCCCCAGCGCAAACCATCCACCTCCGACGCGAGCGAGAAGAAGACCCTCGGCAAGGGCGTCTTCCGCAAATGCGACGGGTGCGGCGCGACGCTGACCGCCGAGGTGTTCGCGGCGAGCTTCGAGGTCTGCCCCGAGTGCGGGCAGCACCACCGGCTCAGCGCCACGGGCTGGCGCGAGCTTCTCCTCGACGACGGCGAGCTCGAGCGCTGGGACGAGCACCTGTTGCCGTCCGATCCGCTCGGCTTCTCCGACGGGAAGAACTACGCCGATCGCATCCACACCGCGCAGCGCAACTCCGGCGCCAAGGAGGCGATCGAGATCGGGCGCGCGCACATCGAGGGCCAGCCGATCGCGTACGGTGCGTTTCTCTTCGCGTTCATGGGCGGGTCGATGGGCTCCGTCGTTGGCGAGAAGATCGCGCGGCTCTTCGAGCGTGCGACCGCGGCGCGCTTGCCCGTGGTGCTGCTGCAGGCATCCGGCGGCGCGCGCATGCAGGAGGGCATCCTCAGCTTGATGCAGATGGCCAAGACCGTCGCGGCGCTCGAGCGCCACCGCGAGGCGCGCCTTCCGTTCTTCAGCGTCCTGCTCAACCCGACCACCGGCGGCGTCGCGGCGAGCTTCGCCCTGCTCGGCGACGCGAACATCGCGGAGCCCAAGGCGCTGATCGGCTTCGCGGGGCCGCGCGTCATCGAGACGACCATCCGGCAGAAGCTCCCCGAAGGCTTCCAGCGCAGCGAGTTCTTGCTCCAGCACGGGATGATCGACCAGATCGCGAGCCGCGCCGAGATGCGCGCGCTGCTCTCGCGCCTCGTGTCGCTCTTCATGCGCACCCGGCGTGACGCCCCGTCGACGCCCAACCTTCCCGAGTGAGCTCGCTGACGCCCCTCCAGCGCCTCTACCAGCGCGCGCCGATGGGCATGCGACTCGGCCTCGAGCCGATGCGCGCCGCGTGCGCCGCCGCGGGGCACCCCGAGCGCTCCTTCCCGACCGTCCACGTCTCGGGCACCAACGGCAAGGGCTCGGTCAGCGCGATGGTCGAGCGCATCGCGCGCGAGGCGGGCATGCGCACGGGCCTCTACACCTCGCCGCACCTGTGCCGCTTCGCCGAGCGCATCCGGATCGGCGGCGAGCCCATCGACGACGCGTCGCTCGATCGTCACCTCGACGAGGCCCTCCGCATCGGCGAGCACCTGAGCTTCTTCGAGACCGCCACCCTCGCGGCTTTCCTGGCGCTCCGCGACGCGAAGGTGGATCTCGCGGTCCTCGAGGTGGGCCTCGGCGGCCGGCTCGACGCGACCAACGTCATCCTGGCGCCGCGCGCCGCGGCCATCACTCGCATCGCGCTCGATCACACCGAGCTGCTCGGCGGCACGCTCGAGCTCATCGCGCGGGAGAAAGCCGGCATCGCCAAGCCCGGGCTCGACCTCGTGCTCGGCCCCATCGACGGCACCGTGCGCGACGCGATCGCCGAGGTTGCACGCGCCGCCGGCGCCACGATCTCGATGGCCGACGACGACGCGGAGGCGCGGAGCTTCGCCGCGTCGAAGCCGCGGGTCGGGCTCGCCGGAGACCACCAGATCGACAACGCGAAGATTGCCTTCGTCCTCGGGCGGCGCATCGGCGCGAGCGCCGAGGCCTGTGCGCGCGGCATCGCGAGCGTGAGCTGGCCCGGCCGCCTCGAGACCATCCGCGCGGCGGACGGAGAGGTGCTGCTCGACGCGGCCCACAACCCCGACGGAGCCCAGGCCCTCGCGCACCACCTGGCGGATCGCGATCCCGGCGCGACCGCGCTGCTCTTCGGCACGCTCGCGGACAAGGCGTGGCCCGAGATGATCGATCTGCTGGCGCCTCGCGCCGGCCACCGCGTCTACGTCGCGCCCAAGGGTCGCGCCGCCACCGACCCGGCGGCCATCGCGGCGCGTCGGCCCGGGCAGATCGCCTACGACGTGGCCTCGGGCTACGCCCAGGCTCGAGCCGCGGTGGGCGACCGAGGGCTCGTCGTGGCGTGCGGGTCGGTCTACCTCGGCGGCGAGCTGCGCGCGCTGCTGCTGGGCCTGCCCCGCGACCCGCCGATCGCTCTATGATAAGTTGCTGCGCATGCCGAGCTTCGACATCGTCTCGAAGGTGCAGTGGAACGAGGTCGACAACGCCCTCAACCAGGCCCAGAAAGAGATCGCGCAGCGCTTCGACTTCAAGGACAC
>DATIQP010000605.1:0-2059 GCA_035470765.1 Polyangiaceae bacterium
CGGGTCCATCGGCAGATGGACGCGCACGACCTGACCGTTGCCGCCGGTGGCGGTGTTGATCAGCGTCTCGAGCTCGGGCTGCGTGCAATCGTAGGGAAGATTGCCGACGTAGAGCGTCCGATCCGGCGCGCCCGGACCGCCGCCGACGCCGCCGCCGACGCGCGGAGGGCGCGACGATGGACCGCCAGGACCTGGCGGACCGCCTTCACCACGACGCGGCGGCTCGGCCTGGAACGGACGAACCGAGTTGGAGCGCCCTGCCTGGAGCGAGCCGTCGAGAGCGTCGCGAGCGGTCTGCGCCTGGGCAGCACTCGACATCGTCACGAAGCCGAAGCCGCGCGGGCGACCGGTCGCCCGATCCTTCGGGAGGCTCACCTGGACGACCGTTCCGCCGGTCGCCTCGAAGAGTTGCTTGAGTACGTCTTCCGAGACGCTGTCGGGCAGCCCTGCCACGAACAGCTTCGCGTCGTCATTCCCCATGATCTTGAAACCTGTGAGACATGGTCCACGCGGACCTTTGAAAAAAAACCGTACCTACACGTCGAGCGTGCGGGGAGCAACTCAGCGCTGGCACAACCAAGACCATATCGTGTGATTGGTTTCCGTCAATGGGAACCAGGACATGAGCCCGTCCAGGTTGGCACTTTCCATGCCCTATGGACGAGTTCAGCTCTCGAACGGGATGATAACCATGAACGCGCTGCCCTTCCCGGGCTGGCTCTCGACGCTGGCTGTGCCGCCGTGGCTCTCGGCGATGTGCTTGACCAGCGCGAGGCCGATGCCGCTGCCGCGCACGGGCGAGGCGGCCTTCGGGTCGCGCGAGCTCGAGCCCCGGACGAAGCGCTCGAAGATCCGCGCCTGCTCTGCCGGCGCGATGCCCGGCCCCTCGTCGACGACGCGGATGGCCACGCCGGCGGCGCCCTTGGCTGCCGAGACGCGGATGACGGAGCCGTCGCCGTCGTGGGGGCTCTTGCCGTACTTGATGGCGTTGTCGATCAGGTTGATGACGGCGAGCTGCAAGGCGCGCTCGTCGATGCGGCAGGGCGGCAAGGGCTCGTTCACGTCCACGTCGATCGTGACGTTCTCGCGCTCGGCTCGGTACTTGAGCACCTGCGCGGCGCGCACGACCACGTCGCCCACGTCGCCGCTCGCGAACTCGTAGGCGCCGCGCCCGCGCTCGACCTTGGCGAAGTCGAGGACGTTCTCGATGAGGTTCGAGAGGCGCTCGCTCTCGTTGACGATGATGTCGAGGTACTCCTTGCGCTTCTCGTCGCTCGCCACCCGCCCGGACTGGAGCATCTCGCCGAACATGCGCACGAGCGCCAGCGGCGTCTTGAGCTCGTGGCTGACGTTGGCGACGAACTCGGTCTTGAGCGCGTTGATGCGGCGCTGCTTCTCGACGCCGAGCAGGATGGTGGCGACGCCGGCGACGATGACGATGCACGAGAGCGTGACGAAGACGAGCTCCAGCGTCTTGCGACTCTGCACGCGCGTGGCGAGCTCCTCGCTCGCGGCGGGCGAGACCTGAAGGCGCCAGTTGTAGAGCGTGGTCGGGAAGCGCACGCCGACGGTGAACTCGCCGCTTCGGAGCGGCGGGCCGTAGATGATGCGGTTGTCCTCGTCCACCACGTTGACGCGGCTCGGAGGCCCTGCCTGGCCGGTGACGGGCACCTCGGTGAACAGCGAGGGGAGCGTGTCCTTGACGATGCGGCCGATGTCGTGCCACGCGACCAGGATGTAGTGGCGGCCGCCGCTCAGCTTCTGCCAGTAGCTGACGAGATAGCTCTGCCCGTCGTACTCGCGGTGCAGGTGGCGCAGCTCGTCGAGCGGCTGGCTGCCGAGGTCCATGTCGGAGAGCAGTCGGCGCACGAGCAGCCGCCGGAACTCCTCCTCCTCGCCCCAGGCGCCGCCCGCACGCGAGGCGAACGCGAGCACGTCGTGCGCCTCGTCGAGCATGAGGATGGCGCGGACGGTGGGCGTCTCGCGCTGCGCCGTCGGCACCCAGCGCTCCGTGAGCTCGGAGAGGGCGGCCGGGTCCGCGATGGCGATGATGGTGTTG
>DATIQP010000606.1:0-1885 GCA_035470765.1 Polyangiaceae bacterium
TCCTTCACGTGGCCGGGCAGCCGGAGCAGCACGTACCCCGCGAAGCTCGCGCCGGCCGCCTTCGCCGCCTCGAGCACGCGCGGCAGCTCCTCGTCGCCCAGGCCGGGAATGACCGGCGCCACGCTCACGCCCACGCGCACCCCGGCCGCCGCGAGGCGCTCGATCGTCCGGAAGCGCCGGGACGGAGGCGTGACGAACGGCTCGAGGGCCCGCGCGTGCGCGTCGCTCGCGAACGGGATGCTGATCGCGACCGACGCGCCCGCCGCGCCCGCGAGGGAAACGAGCACGTCGGTGTCGCGCTCGACGAGCGGCGACTTGGTGATGACGTGCGCGGGCGTGGCGTGCTCGGCGCACACCTCGAGGCACCGCCGGGTGAGCTCGTAGCGCGCCTCGAGCGGCTGGTAACAGTCGGTGACGCCGCTGAAGAGCACCAGGTCCCGCCGCCACCCCTTGGCAGAGAGCGCCTTGCGCAGAAGCTCGGGCGCGTCGGGCTTGATCACGATCTTGCGCTCGAAGTCCGTCCCGGCGCCGAAGCTCAGGTACTCGTGCGTCGGCCGGGCGTAGCAGTACGCGCAGCCATGGAAGCAGCCGCGGTACGGGTTGACGCTGAAGCCGAAGCCGAGGTCAGGGCTGTCGTTCTTCGCGAGGATGGACGAGCTCCGGTCGAAGTAGACCTCGAGCTCCGTCGGCGGAGCTTCGCCCTCGCCGTAGATGAGCTCGGTCTTCGCGAACGGGTTGACCGGGTTGTGGACGGGCAGGGACCTCACATGGATACTGTACACCCGATCAGTATCCGTGGGTCAACTCCCTCCGTCCACCTCGCCGCTCCAGCTCTCGTTCGCGGCGTCGTTCCGCGCGCCGTTGCCGTCTCCGCCGTCCGCCCGGCCCCAGCGTGCTTCGGCCTCGGAGCGCTTGCGCGTCGGCGGCATCCCGTACTCGTGGAGCTTGTACTGGACCTTGCGCACGCTGATGTCGAGCATCGCTGCGGCGCGCGCGGTGCTGCCGTGCGACGCCCGCATCGCCGCGAGGATGGCGGCTTGCTCGAGGTCCGCGAGCTTGGAGCCGGGGATGGTCAGCGCCTCGGCCTTCCGGAAGCTGTCGAGCGCCGCGCGATCGCGCGCCATGGCGCTGGCCTGTTCGACGATACCGACCAGAAGATCGGCGTCCGCCGGGACGGCGAACTGAGCGCCGGCTCGCAGCGCGGCCTCCCAGTCAGCCGGCTCGCACACCGAGACGACGAGGGCGTCCTTGTTCCGGCGGCGAACGGCGGCGACGGCGGCGCTCCCGAGGGCGACCACCATGTCGTGGTCCGCGCCGGCTTCATGCAGCTCGAAGCCCCGGCCCTGGAGGGCGTGTCGGAGGTGTTCGGGCAAGCTTCCGGCAAAGGCTAGAGGGCTCATACCCTCTAGGATGCCGCTCGACCCCCCGAGGTCGCGCTTTCCACGGTGTTCACACCGGGGTCTAGGCCGTCACCCCTTCGGGGGCGGCTGCCGCGTCGGCGGCCTTCTTCGGCGCAGGCTTGCCAGCCTCGAATTCGAACGTAATCTTGTCACCTTGGGCGCCGAGGATGACCTTGCCGCCGTGCTCGAGCTTGCCGAAGAGAAGCTCGTCGCCGAGGGGTTGCTTGACCTCGTCCTGCACGACGCGAGCGAGCGGCCGCGCGCCGAAGTCGGGGTCGTAGCCCTTGTCCGCGAGCAGGGTGCGGGCTGGCGCCGTCACCTCGAGGAATACCTTGCGATCCTCGAGCTGTGCGGCGAGCTCCTTCATGTACTTGTCGACGATGCTGCCCATCGTCTCCTTGGAGAGCGAGTTGAAGGCGATGCGCGCGTCGAGGCGGTTGCGGAACTCGGGGCTGAACATGAGCTTGAACTCGCGGTCCGCGTCG
>DATIQP010000607.1:0-5067 GCA_035470765.1 Polyangiaceae bacterium
GAGTTCTCGAGCGCGAGCGCGGCGCGGCGCGCGACCTCCTGGGCGAGGGTCACGTCGGACGCGCCGTAGCGCTTGCCCGGTCTCGACGAGACGAACGTCATGACGCCGATGACCTGGTCGCGCGCGATCAGCGGCACGAACATCGTCGATCGGGGGTGCATCCCCTCGACCGAGGAGCGCGCCACCGTGTCGAGGAAGTCGCCGCCGAGGAGCGGCTCCGACGCTTCCTCGAGGAGCTGGGTCCGCCGGGTCTCGATCGCGGCGCGAACCGGCGGGGGATGAAACTCCGCGGGCGGCAGGCTCTCGAGGGCTCGCGCCACTTCTGCCTTGGCGGGGTCGGCGTGCGCGACCTTCACCCTGCGCAGCGTGCCTTGCTCGAGCAGGTCGACGATCACGAAGTCGGCGAGGAAGCCGACCGAGGCCTGAGCGACGCGGAGCAGCGTCTCCGAGGGATCGAGCGAGGACGCGAAGACCTCGCCGAGGTTGGCGAGGAACTTCTGCTCGTCCAGCGCGCGGACGAGCTCGGCCTCGAGGCGGCGCCGCTCGCTGACGTCGCGGAGCACGACGGTGAACAGCCGCTGCTGATCGATCTCGAGCTTGGAGATCGAGGCCTCGGCCGGGAACTCCTCGCCGTTCTTGCGCAGCCCGAAGATGGCCGCCGGGCGCGCGCTCATGGCACGCGCTACCTCGGGATCGGCGGCGAAGCTGTGGACGTGCTGCTCGTGGCCCGCCCGGAAGCGCTCGGGAATGAGCCGCGCCAGCGGCGCGCCGAGCAGCTCCTCGCGCGCGGCGCCGAAGAGCGCCGCCGCGGCCTGGTTGCAGAGCACGATGCGCTGATCGCCGTCGACGACGAGGATGGCGTCGAACGCGGTGGAGAAGATCCCTTCGAACCTGGCCTCGGAGGCGCGGAGCGCTTCGCGGGCGGCCTGCCGGGCCCGGTGCGCCCTGCGCAGGCGCTCGTGAGAGAGGCTGAAGAGGACCCCCAGCGCGAGGAACAGCGCCAGGGCCACGACGTAGTTCGGTGCGTACTTCGTAAACGTGTGGGTGGGCGCGAGGAAGAAGAACCACACGAGGGCGGCTGAGGTGAGCGTCGTCACGACGCCCGCCACGAGCCCGCCCAGCCAGGAGCTGAGGAACACGCCGGCGACGAACAGGAACCATGAAAACGGCTCGAGCACCGGCCACGCGACGGACTGGATCGCCAGCACGACGAACGGCAGCAGGAGCGCGGCCACGAAGCGTGCGCGACCGACGCGACCGGCGCGACCGTGCGGAGGGCCGGCCACCGTGCGGAAAATCTGGAGAGGCACCGTCCGCCTAGGTAGGTCCGCCGCCAAGGCCGGCAATCGACATCGGTCAAGACCAGGGAGCGGCAACGGTTGCGTACCGTCGAGGTCGAGGCGCTTGCGGCCTGGCCCCGAGGCCAACGTGCCACCTCTGCGAACGGTGAGCCCGCGCCCGCCTCGGTCGAGGGCAGCAAGTCGCGTCCCGCGACGTAGATCGGAGTGAGGACGCCCATGTCCCACTCGCTGGCCAAGAGCCTGCTCAAGAGCCTCGTCTGCGTGGAGGCCGCGGCGCTCGCGATCGCGCTCGGCGTGACCGCCCTGTTCGCCGGCGCCAACGCGCTCGGCGTCGCGGGCGCGCGCGCCCAGCACATCGCGCCTCCGCCCTTCGAGGCCGGTAGGCTCGCCGTCATGGCGGCGACGATCGCCCTCGGGGGCGTGCTCACGTCCCTGCCGACGGCGATCGTGCTCGGGCTCGTCGCGGCGCGCGCGCGCCGCGGCCGCTTGCTCTGGCTGGCGCTCGCCGGGGTCGCGTGCTCGGTCGTGCAGGTCCTCGTGTCGGCCTATCCCATCGCGGCGCTCTCGCCGTACTTCCTCTCGAACACCCCGCCGTCGGCGCCGTTCCCCTTCGGCGCGACGTGGGACATTCCGCTGGGGGTCGTGCTGGCCGTCGGCGTCGCCGGCGCCGTCTTCGCGTCGCCGTTCATCGCCGTGTCGCTGGGCGTCGCGGTCTACAAGCTCGAGCGCTGGACGCGCCCCGAGGCTGCGGGCTGAGGCGCCTCGGCCACACGTGAGATGAGTGAGCTACCTGGTGTTGCCGGTGCAGGCGTACTCGGTCCCGATGCACAGCCATTGCGCACCGCCCGCGTCGCCGCCGAGGACGCCGCTGTCGGAGCACGTGCACGTGTAGCCCGCGCCTCCGGAGCACCCCATACAGTGCTCGGAGCTCGCGCACGCGCTGCCCGTGTTCGCGGCCGGCGAGCAGGCCGGCATCGAGAACGTATCGCACACGCACTCGCTCGCGTTGCAGGCGCAGTTGCAAGGGGCGCCGTCCGGGCAGCTCGCTCCGTCGGGTGAGCTCGACGTGTTGCAGGCGAGAAGCGATGCCGTCGCAGTGATCGCCAGCGCACCCGCGAGCGCCCTCATCATGGCAGGTCCCTGATCCCTCATGTCCCCGACCCTCCGTGACTGCAAGTCTACCATTCCGTGGGCCGAGCACGGGCGAAAGTCAGGGGCACTTCACCAGCGGAGTGAGGGGCGCGAAGTTCCACCCGTCGCTCGTCGTCTGCTGATCCGCAGCCTGGAGCCCCGCCTCCAGCGCCGACTGGATCTGCGCGTACGTCTGATTGAGCTTGTCGGTGGTGGCCGACGTCGCCACGCACAGGAACTTGTTCTTGCCGCACGCGACGAAGGCCTCGCAACCGGGACTGGCGGGCGCGAGGCCCTGGAGATCGACGTCGCCGTACAGGGCGACGCCGCCCACCATGACGAGCCGCATCTCGCCGGGGGTCGCGGCGAGGATCGTGTCGTAGGGGGTCGCGGTGGCGCCGCTCACGACGATCAGATCGGCGAGATACCCCGGCTTGATTTGCCCGATACGCGAGGAGAGCCCGAGGACGCTCGCGGCGTTCGCCGTCGTCATCATGACGAGGTCCTTCGCGGCGAGGCGATTGGCGAAGTGCGCGTCGTCCCACGTGTTGGCGAAGCGCATCTCGTCGAGGAGATTCTGGCTGCCTCCCATCGACCAGTCCGGAGCGAGGGCGATGGTGACGCCGGCGTCGAGCGCGGCGGGGATGTTCGTGGTCGTACCGTAGAGCGTGACGTTCGACGCGGGCGACCAGGTGAGCTTCATCCCGCTCGCCTGCATCGTCTGGAACTCGGTCGCGCCGAAGGCCACGCCGTGGGTGATCGTCGTCTGCGGCGCGTACAGGCAGTTCGGCGTGGTCGAGACCGAGCCGAGCTTGGCAAACTCCCCGAGGCTCTTCGCGTCCGTTCCTTCGCCGCAGTGCACCAGGAACGCGTCGACCGTCCCGTTCGCGAAGTTCGCGCACACGCTGTCGGCGGTGGACGTGGAGGGAGGGAAGGTGGCGCTCGTCCGCACCTTGTCCTGGCCCAGACCGTTCTGCGAGACGTCGACGGAGCGGGCGAGCGATCCGAAGCAGGCGCTCGACGTTCCCGGCAAGCCCACGACCGACGTCGTGCCCGCGATGAGGGCCTTGAGCTCGCCCCACTTGTCCATCTCGCAGCGCAGGCTGCCCTGCGCGGTCCCGTACGGCGTGTTCGCGCACCACGTGGGTTTGCCCTGGGGATCGTTCGAGAGGCACTGCTTGACGTCGAGCATCGCGCCGTACCTCGGCTCGGTCGTCCACTGGTCGTGGTTCGTGGAGAGCGTGGACGGCAGCCAGTCGTCGTTGTCGAAGATGTCGAACAGGATGTGGTTGTGCGTGTCGATGAGACCGGGCGCGATCACGCCGTTCGTCTGAACGACCGTCGCGCCGGTCGCGTGCGGATCGCTGTCGCAGGCCGCCGCCGCGCCGACGCACACGATCGTGTCGCCTTCCACCAGCACCTCGCCGTCGATGACCGAGTCCGGCGTGACGATCGTGCCGACGAGCATCGTTCGGACGGGCAGCGGCGCCGCGTCCGTGCCCGCGTCCGCGTCCGCGTCGACGCCCACGTCGCTCGCCGCGTCGACAGGCGGCGTGCTCGCGTCCGGCAGGCTTGGCAGCTCGTCACGGCACGCGAGGGCGAGCAGCGGCGCGGCGAGGACCAGGAGCCCCAAATACCGCATCCTTCATTTATAGCACCGCCCGCATCACGCGCGCGCCTTTCATCCCCCCCGCGCGCCTGCGGTGCGAGAACGCAGTCGAGCGAGCACCCCCATCGTCGCCCGCGTGTCCTGCCCGCAGTACTCGAGCAGCGCCGAGCGCACCCGCCGCCTCTCCTGCGCCCCCATCCGCCCGAGCAGCATGGCCTCCAGCGCGCGGCTCGCCGTCCCCCCGTCGCCGATCTCCAGCTCGTCGTAGCGCAGCCCCGGCACCAGCACCGGCGCCACCACCTTCAGGCCGTGCCTCCCCCCGAACGCCGGGTGCTCGACGTAGCTTCGCACCATCGGAAGCAGATCCACGAGACGCTCGATCACGCCCTCGAGCTCACCCGCGAGCTCCGGCACGGCCTGCGCGAGCTCCCGCAGGCGGCTCTCCTCGAAGGGCTGGTGATAGACGACGATCGTTCGCGCGCCGCGCAGCGCCGTGACGAGCGCGCGCGCCAGCGCCGGCCGCGGATCGCCCGGACCGCTCGCGAGCCACTCGAAGTGCCTGCCGTGCTCGACGTGCACGCTGAACTGCACCGGCACCGCATCATAGGGCCTGCACCCCGGCCAGACCGGCACCGCCGGGTTGATGGTCTCGAAGTCCAGGTGCGCGACGGGCGCCTGGAGCTGCGCGAGCACCTCGCCCAGCGCCGGATCGACGACCGCCTCGCCCTCGCTCGACGCGGGCTCGTCGCCTCCTTCGCCCCAGCAGCGCGCGAGGAACGGACACTCGTACGGCGCGCTGCAGTGCTCGCCCGGCTCGACCGCAGGCGGCGACGAGCGCCGCAGCATCGCGAGCTGCGCCCTGACCTCCCCCGGCACCTCGGGCAGGAAGCCCTCGACCTCCGCGCTCACGTCGGCGCGGGCGAACAGGTTCGAGAGGTCCGGGTGGCGGCACGCGCGGTTCAGGTGCATCACCTCGGTCCGCACGATCGGCAGCCCCACACGGCGCGCCACGTGCGTCTGCACCGC
>DATIQP010000608.1:0-4579 GCA_035470765.1 Polyangiaceae bacterium
CGCGCCCTCGCGGAGCGGTGCGGCATCGAGGTGCAGGAGGACGGGCGGCGCGACACGACGGAGGTCGACCGGCAGAAGAAGCACCGCGACGACCTCTACTCGGTGATGCAGGTGGCGGCGGCGTTCTACGAGAGGCAGCTCCACGAGCACCCTGACAAGGCCTACGCCGTCGAGGAGCTCGAGAAGCGCGGCGTCGAAGGCGCCCAGGACACGCTGCAGGCGTTCCGCATGGGTTACGCGCCTGCCGCGTGGGACTCGCTCGCGCAGCACCTGAAGGCGCAGGGGCTGTCGCCGGCGCTCGCCGAGCAGGTCGGGCTCCTCGTTCCGCGCAGCTCGGGCGGCGGCCACTACGATCGCTTCCGCCACCGCCTCATGTTCGCGGTGATGGACACGCAGGGCCGCGTCGTCGCCTTCAGCGGGCGAGCCCTGCGCGAAGTGCCGGGCGCGGCCGAAGCGCACCGCGATCCGCCGCCGAAGTACATCAACTCGCCCGAGAGCCCGATCTACACCAAGGGCAACCTGCTCTTCGGCCTGTTCCAGGCGCGCCACGCGATCCGCCAGGAGGACGCGGCCGTGCTCGTCGAAGGCAACTTCGACGTCGTCTCGCTCCACGCCCGCGGCCTCTCCCACGTCGTCGCGCCGCTCGGCACCGCCTTCACCGACGAGCAGGCCAAGCTCCTTCGCCGCTACGCGAGCCGCGTCGTCCTCTGCTTCGACGGGGACGCCGCCGGCCGCAAGGCGACCCGCGCCGCCCGCGAGCCTTGCCGCGCCGCGGGCATCAGCGCGCGTGTGGCCATCATGCCCGCGGGCAGCGATCCGGACGCGCTCGCCCGTGACAAGGGCATCGAGGCGGTGCGGGACTCCGTGGGGCAGGCCCGCGAGCTTCTGCGATTTCTCGTCGACGACGCGATGGACGTCACCTTCAGCGCCGCCGACGTCTACGAGCGCTCGGCGCGCGTCCGCGTGGTGGCGAAGCTGATGGCCGAGGAGGAAGATCCGCTCGCGCGCAGCCTGCTCAAGACGTACGCGGACGAAGTGGCCGGCCGGCTGGATCTGGTCCGCCGCGAGGACAGCGGGCGCGGCGAGCACTCGCCCGAGACCTTCCGCATGCTGCAGTCGCTCATGGAGAAGGAGCTCCGCCAAGCTCAGGCGCGGGACGCGCAGAGGGCGAGCCCCAAGCGGGGCGAGAGCACCGAAGCGCCGCGGCGGGCGCGCGTTTCCGCCAAGAACCCAGGGGGGCCCGCGCGCCGCGAGATCGTGGGCGCACTCCTCGATTATCCTGAGCTTTTGGGCGATCCGGAGGTGGCGGCGGCGTGCGCCTTGCTGGAGGGCAACTCGGCCCGGGCGGTGGCCGCGCTCGCCGAATGTACGAAAAGTTCACACAACGGGGAAAAAACGCTTTACACCACGGAGTTTCTTGCGCAAATGCCTCCCGCGATCCATGCCTTTGCGGCCGAGCGGCTCGCGGCGCCGGTCCTCGAGTCCATGGACGAGGCGAAAGCAGTCGTCCTCTCGAACGCGGAAAAGCTCAAAAGCATGATGACGCAACGTGAAACGAAGGAGCTTTCCGAGGAGCTGCAATCGGGCGCGCAGGATTGGGAGACGGAGCTCGCGCTGGCCGAAGAGGCCGCCAAGCGTCAGAAGCAGACGCGCGGGCTCGGCGGTGGCGGGCAACAAGACTGACGTTCGTGTTTTTCAGGGCCTGGCGGTGAAGGCCCGCATAGAGCACAAAGAAGCAAAGAGGCGTAATGGGCACGAAGAATCGTGAGCGTGAGCGAGACTCCAACGGCGCGTCGGAGAAGAACGGCAAGAGCGCCAAGGTCCAAGCCCTCGTCGAGCAGGGGAAGGCCAAGGGCTTCTTGACCTACGACGAGGTCAACGACGCGCTCCCCCAGACGACCGACGTCACCGATCAGATGGACGACGTGATGGGCGTCCTCGGCGACGAGGACATCGAGATCGTCGACGCGGCCACGCAGGTCAAGATCGCGCCCAAGCGCATCGTCGAAGAGGAAGTCGAGAAGAGCAAGACGATCGAGCGCGCCCAGCACTCGCCGGCGGCCGGCACCAAGGAGACCGAGGACGCCGACGGCTACTTCTCGAAGTCGAACGACCCCGTGCGCATGTACCTGCGCAAGATGGGCAGCGTCTCGCTGCTCACGCGCGAGGGCGAGGTCGAGATCGCCAAGCGCATCGAGCAGGGCGAGCACCAGGTGCTCGGCGCCATCCTCAACTCGCCGGTGGCGGTGCGCGAGATCATCGATCTCGGCGACAAGCTCCGGAAGCGGAAGATCCGCGTCAAGGAGATCATCCGGGACGTCGAGGACGAGGACCGCGAGTTCGACGAGGAGGAGGCCGACCGCCGCATCCTCCGGCTGATCGACAAGGTCAAGCACCTGGACAAGGTCGCCCAGGACCACACCGAGCAGCTCGAGACGTGCGCGCAGTCTCGCAAGAAGAGCATCGAGGCCGAGCTCGCGGGCGTCCGCCTGAAGATGGTCGAGACGCTCGAGGAGATGCGCCTCAACAAGAAGACGATCGACCGCGTCGTCGCCAAGCTCCGCACGCTCATCCAGAAGATCGAGCGCGCCGAGAGCTCGGTGACGGACATCGCGCGCCGTGTCGGCATCGACATGGACACCCTGCGCAAGGAAGCGCGGGGGGCCCGCGGCGATCAGGCCGGCGAGCGCAAGTTCAAGCGCAAGTTAGGAATCACGACCGAGGAGGTTCTCGCGAGCCACTCGGCCGCGCAGAAGAACCTGAAGAAGGTCGAGGAGGAGCTGCAGCTCGACATCCAGTCGCTGCGCGAGACCTACGACGAGATCCGCACCGGCGAGCGCCTCGCGGAGAAGGCCAAGGCGGAGCTGGTCGAGGCGAACCTGCGCCTCGTCGTCTCGATCGCGAAGAAGTACACGAACCGCGGCCTGCAGTTCCTGGACCTGATCCAGGAGGGCAACATCGGCCTGATGAAGGCCGTCGACAAGTTCGAGTACAAGCGCGGCTACAAGTTCAGCACCTACGCCACGTGGTGGATCCGCCAGGCCATCACGCGCGCGATCGCCGATCAGGCGCGCACGATTCGTATCCCCGTGCACATGATCGAGACGATCAACAAGCTGATCCGCACCTCGCGTTATCTCGTCCAGGAGTACGGCCGCGAGCCGACGCCGGAGGAGATCGCCGAGAAGATGGAGCTCCCGCTCGACAAGGTCCACAAGGTCCTCAAGATCGCGAAGGAGCCGATCTCCCTCGAGACGCCGATCGGCGAAGAGGAAGATTCACACCTTGGCGACTTCATCGAGGACAAGAGCGTCGTGTCGCCGGCCGAGGCCGTCATCAACATGAACCTCGCCGAGCAGACGCGCCGCGTCCTCAAGACCCTGACGCCGCGCGAGGAGAAGGTCCTCCGCATGCGCTTCGGCATCGGCGAAAAGAGCGATCACACGCTCGAAGAGGTCGGCCAGGACTTCGAGGTCACGCGCGAGCGCATTCGCCAGATCGAGGCCAAGGCGCTGCGCAAGCTGCGCCACCCGAGCCGCAGCAAGCAGCTGAAGCCCTTCATCGAGACCTGAGCGAAACCCGACGCTCGAAGAAGCCGTCGCGGGCGAACGAGCGCACGCGACGGTTTCGTTTGTTTGCTTCAGATCAGTTGCAACCGCCGTCGACGTTGTTGCAGGTGCCGCCGTTCTGGCAGGTCAGGCCACCGTTGTTCTGTCGTCAGCGGGTGCCGTATCGCCGCCGCACCCCTGGGCGAACATCCAGGAAGCGCAGGCCACCGAACAAAGCCCAACGAACGCGAATCGCAGTCGCATGCCAACCTCCGAGCTCGACGCCATCACGGGCGCCGATTCGTGACATCGTCGTCGACTGGCTCGCCGCGGGCCGTCATTTGAGACCGGCGAGCTCGGGATCGCCCGGGAGCGCGCGCTTGACGAGGGCGAGGAAGCCGGCGCGCGAGGGGGAGAAGCGCACGCCGATCGCCTTGCGCGGCAGCGCCCCGCCTCGGTGCGCGGCGAAGAGCTTGTCGCACGTGAAGTCCAGCGCGATCTCGGCGGTCTCGGAGTGCGCGGCGCCGGTCGTGGGCGGAGTGCGCTCGAGACGAAAACCCACGAGGTGGCGCACGGCGCAGCGATCGACCGTCTGATCGTCGAAGCCCTTGTGGTCGCGCACGAGGGCGAGCAGAGCGTCCGCCGACGCCTGCTCGAGCACGCGCTCGGAGCCCGCGCGAACGACGAAGCCCGCGATGTGGTCGGGCGCGGCAGGCGCGGCGGCGTCGAAGCCACCCTTGGCAGGGAACTCGAGGCGGGCGATCGTCACCTTCGCGACGTCGCTCGCGAGGCCCCAGCGCTCGAGGTCGTGGGCGCGCAGCACCTCCGGCAGCTCGAAGGCGGGGCCGGCGGCGATCGCGTCGTCGTCGCAGGCGTGGACAACGAGCCGAAACGTGCCCGGCCCCTCGAACGAGTTCTCGCGACACGACTTGTTGCACTGGGCGCTGCAGTCGAAGCCGCTCCACGGCACCGGCACGAAAGGGTGGCCGGGCGCCACGTCCACGCACGGCTTGTCCTCCGCGCAGGTCTCG
>DATIQP010000609.1:0-1957 GCA_035470765.1 Polyangiaceae bacterium
CTCGGCGATGTGCGTCCAGTGGGTGCCGTGCCAGAAGAGCTGCCCGCACTCCGCGCACCGCCAGAAGCGGTCGCAGCGCTCGAAGGCGCGCGCAGGAGCCTCTCCGCGGACCGCCTCGCGCGCCGCCTCGGCCAGCGCGCCGCCGCACCGCATGCACCGGGGCTCTCGCACCCCGAGCGCGAAGTGACGCATCACGAAGACGACCTGCTCGTCGATGGGCGCATGGCGCGGCACGAACAGGCCCCTCACGCGCCCGCTCCTGAGCGCGTTGCGCTCGAACAGGGGCGCGTCCGAGCTGAGCAACACCGACCCCTCTAGCCCTGCGCGCCGCACCAGCTCGCCGTCGTCGATCCACCCGTCGAACGCGGCCTCGTAGCCCATCGCGCGCAGCCAGCGCGACAGCCCGCCCAGCATCGCGTCGCAGAAAAATCGGACGTCTTCCATGGGGGTCATCGGCGCGCTCCTTACCGTGCGGCGGCAACCGCCCATGTCAAGGCTGGACGGCACGCCGCATGCTCGCTTCTTGGGTGACACGGAGGTGCGCCATGACGGAGCAGTTTCGTAACCTGGTCGAGCTGTTCGAGCGCAGCTGCGGACTGTACGCGTCGCGCCCGCTCTTTGGCACCAAGCGCGGCGGGGCCTGGGAATGGATCACCTACGGCGAGGTGCATGCGCTGGTCGACCGGTTCCGCGCCGGGCTCGCGACGCTCGGCGTCGGCCGGGGCGACCGAGTCGCCATCGTCTCGAACAACCGCGTCGAGTGGGCCGTGGCGGCCTACGCCACGTACGGGCTCGGAGCGTCCTTCGTTCCCATGTACGAGGGCCAGCGGGCCGACGAGTGGCGCTTCATCCTGCGCGACTCCGGCGCCAAGGTGGTGATCGCCGCGAACGAGCCGATCTACGAGAGGCTCGTGGCGATGCTGCCCGAGCTCCCGGAGCTCGCCCACGTCGTGGGCCTCGAGCGGCCCGTCACCGACTGGAAGTCCTTCGCGGCGCTCCTCGACGCGGGCGCCAAGACGCCGGTGCCGTCGCGCTCTCCGGAGGAGAGCGAGATCGCAGGCTTCATCTACACCTCGGGCACGACCGGCCTGCCGAAGGGCGTGCTGCTCAGCCACGGGAACATCGCGTCGAACATCAGCTCCGTGCGCTCTGTCTTCTCCATGCTCGAGCCGGACGACCGATCGCTGGCGTTCTTGCCGTGGGCCCACGCCTACGGTCAGACGTGCGAGGTGCACACCCTCTTGAGCATGGGCTGCTCGATCGCCATCAACGACGACCTGCACAACCTCCTGGCCAACCTGGCCGAGGTGAAGCCCACGATCCTGATCGCGGTGCCGCGCATCTTCAACCGCATCTACGCGAGCATGAACGAGCAAATCGCCGAACGGCCGCGCATCGTGCAGCAGATCATCCGCGCGGGCATCCGCGGGGCGATCAAGAGGGCGCACGGCGAGCACGTGAGTCCCATCGAGCGGCTCGACTACGAATTCGACGACAGGCTCGTCTTCGCCAAGATCCGAGAGAAGCTCGGTGGCCGTCTCAAGTACGCCATCAGCGGAAGCGCCACGCTCGGCCGCGAGGTGGCGGAGTTCATCGACGCGCTGGGTGTCCCGGTCTACGAGGGATACGGCCTCACCGAGACAGCCCCCATCGTGAGCTGCAACTTCCCGGGCCACCGCAAGGTGGGCAGCGTGGGCCAGGTCCTCCCCGGCCTGCGCGTGGCGATCGACACCTCCGCGGGCGCGGATGGCAAGGAGGGCGAGATCGTCGTCTACGGACCGACGGTGATGCTCGGCTACCACCGCAGGCCCGAGGAGAACGCCAGGGCCTTCACCCTGGACGGCGGGCTGCGCACCGGCGATCTGGGGTACGTCGACGAGGACGGCTACCTGTTCGTCACCGGTCGCATCAAGGAGCAGTACAAGCTCGAGAACGGCAAGTACGTGATGCCGTCGAC
>DATIQP010000610.1:0-2597 GCA_035470765.1 Polyangiaceae bacterium
CCTTGAACGTCGTGCCTTCGTCCGCCGGCGAGGTGACTTCCAGAGATGGCGGACTTGCTCAGTCCCCAGGCAGCCAGATGCTCGCGGTCGTCCCGACGCCGGCCGTCGACTCGAGGTGGAGCAGTCCGTCGTTCTTCTCGACGACCGCCCACGCCAGCGGCACCCCGAGACCGGCGCCCTCGTGCACCGCGCCGAGATCGCGCAGGACGGGCGCGGGCATTCCGCCGCCCCTGTCCTGGATCTGCCAGAGCGCGTCACCTTCGCGCGTCTCGCGCACGTCGACGATCACGGGCCGACCGGGCCGGCTCGCCCGGACGGCGTTGTCGAGCAGCTCGCAGAGGGCCTGCGTGAACGCTCGCGCGTGCACGCGCACGCGGTCGCACATGCAGTAGAAGAGGACGTCGACGCCCCTTGCGCGTCCGGCGTCGCAGACGCGCCTTCGCGCCTCTCGCAGCAGCTCGGGCGCCTCGAGCCAGACCCACGACGTGCGATCGTCGGAGGACAGGTCGCGCAGCGCGTCGACGAGCTCCTGCTCGTGCGAGACGGCGTCGTGGAGACACTCGGCGCTCTGGAGCCTGGCGCGCCGAGCGGCCGGCTCGATGAGCTCCGCCAGGCTGCGCGGGCGCCCGAGCAGGGTCTTCGAGCTCGAGGTCGGGCTCGGTGGGATCGTGATGCGCGCCAGGCCGGGTCCGGCGGCGCGCGGTTGGAGTCGTGGAGCGAGTCGAGCGGTCGTGAGCATGTTCCTCCCCGTGATCAACGGCCACGCTCGCTCCGTGGGCGGGCGGCGTCCATCCCGGAGATCCGGGGATGACGCCTCCGAAACACGGGTGCTAGGCGGCGGTGCTCGGCGTCGGATCGGTCGTCGGGTGAGTTTTCCACAGCCACCACGCGAAGACCGATGCTCCGGACAGGCACACGGCGCCTCCGAGGATCAGCGTCGCCGAGGGGCCGATGGCGGTCGCGAGCGAGCCGGCGATCAGGGAACCGAAGGGAGCGAACCCCATGAAGATCATCGCCCAGATGGCCATGATCCGGCCGCGCAGCGCGTCGGGCGTGATGGTCTGCACGAGCGTGTTGGTGGCGCTCATCTCGATCATCATCGCGGCGCCGAGCGGCACCAGGATGGCGAGCGACAGCCAGAGCGCCCTCGACAGCGCGAAGAGGACCAGGGCCGCGCCAAACACGCCGCAGGCCGCGCCGATCCAGCGAAAGATCCCGCCGAGGCTCCGGCGCGACGCGAGCGTGAGCGCGCCGAGCAGCGCGCCGACGCCGGTGGCGCCCATCAGGAAGCCGAGCGTCCGCGCGGCGCCGTGGAAGACCTTCGACGCGAAGATGGGCATCAGGGTCGAGTAGGGCATGCCGGCCAGCGCGGTGAGCCCGAAGAGCATCAGCAGGGCGCGCACGCGCGGCTCGGTCGCCGCGAAGCGGAAACCCGAGAGCACGCGCCTCAGCGCCGATTCTCCGTGCGGGCCGGTCAGCGGAGGCGGCAGATCGCGCATCGCGAGCAGCCCCGCGATCACCGCGACGAAGCTCACGCCGTTGGCGAGGAAGCACCAGCCCTCGCCGAAGGCGTCGATGGCGAAGCCGGCAATGGCCGGACCCAGGATGCGCGCGCCGTTGACCATCGACGAGTTGAGCGCGACCGCGTTCATCAGGTTGTCGCGCCCCACCATCTCGACGACGAACGACTGTCGCGTCGGGATGTCCACCGCGTTGACCACGCCGAGCAGCGCGGCCAGGACCATGATGTGCGGGATCCGGATCGCGCCGCTCAGGGTGAGGGCCGCCAGCGTGAAGGCGAGCGCCATCGCGGCCGTCTGGGTGACGACGAGCACCTCGCGGCGCGGGCGGCGGTCTGCGAGCGAGCCTCCGAGCGTGGCGAAGAAGAAGACGGGCGCCTGCTGGCAGAACGTGACGACCCCGAGCCAGAGCGGCGAGCCGGTGAGCCGGTAGACGAGCCAGGTCTGCGCGACCGACTGCGTCCAGGTGCCGACGAGCGAGACGAGCTGGCCGGCGAAGAACAGCCGGTAGTTCCTGTGCCGGAGCGCACGCCAGACTCCGACCTGCTCGCTCGCGTCTGCCGTCATCGCGGGCCCGCACGTTAGCAGCGTGTTTCCCCGCCGGCACCGCGCGCGTCGTTTGCGTGCGCGCGCAAGCCGGGCGCGTCCTGCGACGCGCCCGGGATCTGCCATACGACCCGTCCGAGCAGGGGAGCGAGCATCACGATGCCGGGCACGCGGCGTGCCTGATGTGACCTTGCTGCTCGCTCCAATGACCCACGAACACGACACCTTCCTCGAGCTGATCCTCGACGGCGATCGGCGCGGGGCCAGAGACTACGCTCGCCAACTCTTCGAGCAGCACGGCGTCGTTTTTGTCTACGAGGAGGTCGTCCGCCGGGCGCTGCACGAGGTCGGCGCGCTCTGGCTCGCGAACCGCATCACCGTCGCCGACGAGCACCTCGCGACCGCGACCGCGCAGGCCGGGGCCGCGGCGCTCTATCCGCTCTTCCAGTGGCCCCCTCGCGGGCCGCGGGCGATCGTCGCGTGCGCCCAGGGCGAGCGCCACGACTTCGGCGCGCGCATGGTCGCCGATCT
>DATIQP010000611.1:0-2879 GCA_035470765.1 Polyangiaceae bacterium
CACGTGGATGTTCGGGCACTGCGCCGCGTAGCTCGCGAACGCGCTCGCATACCCGGGCGCGCTGGTGGTGTTGACGGGGAACGAGGCCGAGCCGTCGACGTCGAGGCGCTGGATGATCGAGACGCCGGCCGCGACGGCCGCGTCGTGGCAATTGGCCGCCGGGGTGCCGCTCGTGCCGATGTACTCCAGGTCCGTGATCCACCCCTTGTCGCAGCCCGGGGTCGCGCCGGTCATGAAGGCGGTGGACTCGATGTCGTGCATGCCGTTGAGGAGCGCGCTCTGCCCCGGGGGCGGAGCGGCGGACGCCGTCACCACCACGCATGCGGTGGCGAGGCCGAGAAGGAAGCGAGTCCTGCGCATGGCCTGATGTTCGCACATCGCGCCGCGAGCGCGTCTTGCGTCAGAAGCTGAGCGTCGCGGCTCCTGCCAGGATCCGCTCGTGCATGGCGCTGGCGCCGGAGATCTTCACGCCTTCCATGAGGTCCTCCTGCGAATAGCCTCGCGCCTTGACGCACGGGGTGCACGCCCAGATGGTGCCGCCGCGGCGCAGGAAGTCCTCGATGAGGGCCTTGAGCGGATCGAGGGGCGCGACGTGCGTGGTGTCGACGGCGCGCTTGCGCACCAGGTCGACCGCCGCGCTGGTGAGGAACGCGTGGACCTTGAGACCGGCCGTCATGCCGCCGTTCGCGATGGTAAACGCGACCGACGACAGCTCGTGGTCCGTGCCCTTGGTCATGAGCACGACCAGCTCTCTTGCTTCGGACATGGGTGCCCTCCTTGTTTCGTCCAACCCTCGTCGAAACGGCCGGAAATGTCCTGCCCGAGAGTCCGGAGTTCTTGCTCCAAGCTCCGGACTCGACATCTAATGGCAGGCAGAGGGAGACGAGGGAGCTCGGGATGGACGTACTGTCCGACGCTTTGCGTGTGATCCGCCTCAACGGCGCGCTCTTCTTGAACGCCGAGTTCGGCGAGCCCTGGTGCGTCGCCGCGCCCAGCGGCGAGCAGCTGTCGCGAGTCCTGTCGCCCGCCCACCGTCACATGGCGATCTGCCATCTGGTCGTGGAAGGGCGCTGCTGGGCGCAGCTGCCGGACGGGGAGGCGATGGCCGTGGAGGCCGGCGACGTCGTCACGCTGCCGTACGGCGATGCCCACATCCTGGGCAGCGGAATGCACCACGCACCGGCGACGCTCCGCGACGCGGTTGCGCTGAAGCTACCCGAGCTCGCGCGCACCCGGTACGGCGGCAAGGGCGCCGAGACGGTCGTGCTCTGCGGCTGGTTCGCATACGAACGCCACGTCGCGAGCCCGGTCATGGCGGCGCTGCCGCGGTTGTTGCGCACCAACATCCGCCGTCGACCCTCGGGCGCCTGGCTGGAGAGCTCGATTCGCTACGCGGTGGGTGAAGCGACGTCAGGGCGCGTCGGCTCCGATGTCGTCGCGGACAAGCTGGCGGAGGTGCTCTTCGTCGAGGCGCTTCGCGGATACGTCGAGGCGCTGCCCGATCACCAGACGGGTTGGCTCGCGGGGCTGCGCGATCCGCTGGTCGGTCGCAGCATCACCCTGCTCCACGAGCGGCCCGCCCACGCTTGGACCGTGGCCTCGCTCGCGCGCGCGGTGGGCGCGTCGCGTACCGTGCTCGCCGAGCGTTTCGTCGCGCTGATCGGCGTTCCCCCGATGCAGTACCTGACGCAGTGGCGCGTCACGCTGGCGGCGCACCTGTTGTGCGGCGGGCAGCTGAGCCTGGCGCGCATCGCCGAGCAGGTCGGCTACGAATCCGAGGCGGCGTTCAGCCGTGCCTTCAAGCGTCAGTACGGCAAGGCCCCCGGCACATGGCGACGGCTGGGCAGCGCCGGCCGAGATGCTCGGCAGGGCATGCGGCAGGACGCGTGAGCGCAGGCGTGTGACGTCGCCGGCGCGCTTGGGCCGCGCCGCGGCGGAGCGTCAGTAGACGCAACCGCCGGCGCTCGGGATCCACTTCTGCGGGGCAGGGCAGGTGCAGTAGAGGCCCGTCTGCGGATCGGTCTCGTCGTCGCCCCACGTGCCGTTGGTGTCGTCGCACATCGTCTCGCCGCCCGACTGCCACGGGGCCGTGACCGACTGCTTCGTGCCGTAGTGAGCGATCGTCATGACGGCGTTGCCGTTCGCGTCGGACCACTGGCCGATCTGACCCGTGAAGTAGTCGCCGTGCGTGACGAACGCGATCTTGAGCGGCCACTGGCCCGGCTTGCTCGGGCCCACGAAGCGGCCCGTCTCGATCGAGCCATTGACGCTCGCGACGAACGTGCCGGTGCGCCGGAGGATGACCCAGTCCACGTCGCCGGAGCCGTCGCCGTCGTATTCGCCGACCCACTGCAGCACGTAGGGAATCGGTGCCTTGGCCTTGAGGGCCTCCTCGTCGGTGCTCGTGCCGGTGTCGGTGCCGCTGCACGCGGCGGTGAGAAGGAGCGAGGCGAGGACGGGAAGGCAGATCGTGGACCGCATGGCGGGCCGCTTTGCCACACCCGCGCCTACATGGCAACCCTCGGACGCTCCCCTTCGCGCCTGCCGTGCGGTAGGAAGGCGCTGGCCAGCGACGCGTTACGGGCAGGTGACGGTGATGTCGGTGCCGCTCTGGGTGCAGCCGCCGCAGTTGCCTTGCACGCAGCTGCAGCTCGGCGCGCCGCCGTCCGCGGTGCACGCGACCGGATAGGTCGCGCAGGTGTCGACCTCGATCTGACCACCGTCGAGCGCCGCCGCGTCGGGCAGGATCGCGGCGTCGGGGAGGCCGCCGTCCTGACCGGCGAGCGTCTTGGTGCAGTACTGCGTGGCGGAGTTGCAGGTGGTCGACCCGCAGGCGAAGGTGCCGCCGTCGGGGGCCGCATCCGCGCCGCCGTCGGTGC
>DATIQP010000612.1:0-25029 GCA_035470765.1 Polyangiaceae bacterium
ACAAGACCGCCGAGGGCGTCTGCTCCACGTTCGCGAAGCTGTACCCGGACATCGACGTCGTCTTCTTGAAGAAGGACGGCTCGCGCGTCGCGCGCATCGGCTGCGACGACGACAACATCTCGACGCTCGTCGACCGGCACATCGTCGCCGACGCCCTCGCGGGCAAGCCTGCCGAGGGGCTCTCGGCGCGCGGCTGCGGCAAGACGCCGATTCTGACCTACCTCGTCGCGCACCCCGTGGGCGACGTCGGCGTCATCGTCGTCGGCCGCAGGTTCGATCAGAGCCGGCTCCAGCGGACCGGGCACAAGGTTGGCCTCGAGCTCGCGATGGTGGATCCGCAGGGCAACCTCGTCCACAAGACCGAGAACTTCCCGGAAGGCGGCGAGAAGGTCGCCCCGCACGATCCGCTCTTGATCGACATCGGCGACCGCTCGTACGTGGTCGAGCCCTTCACGGCCGACCAGCTCAAGGCGAACAACGGCCAGTACTACCTCGTCGCCGCGCGCGACGTGACGCGCATCCGCAGCGTCGTCTACCGCGACATGTACGCCGCCCTCGGCATCGTCCTGCTGGCGGGCGCGCTGGCGCTCTTCGCCGGCCTCCGCATCGCGAACGTCATGTCCGCCGCGCTCAATCGCGTGAGCGAGGCGCTGCGCAAGCTCGAGAAGCAGGAGTACGTCAAGGTCGTCGGCGTCACGACGGGCGACGAGATCCAGGACCTCGCGAGCGGCTTCAACACGATGGTCGACGGCCTGCAGGAGCGCGACAAGCTCAAGACCACGTTCGGCAAGTACATGACCGAGGCCGTCATGGAGCACCTGATGGCCGGAAAGGTGGAGCTCGGCGGCGAGACGCTGACCGCGACCATCCTCTTCTCGGACATCCGCAGCTTCACGTCGATCAGCGAGAAGATGGACGCGAAGGAGCTCGTCGCGCTGCTCAACGAGTACTTCACCGAGATGGTGGACGTGGTCATCAAGGAGGACGGCGTCGTCGACAAGTACATCGGCGACGCGATCATGGCCGTCTTCGGCGCGCCCGTTCCCAAGAAGGACGACGCCCTCCACGCGGTGCGCGCCGCCGTCGGCATGCGAAAGGCCCTCGCCCACCTCAACGAGCGGCTCAAGGCGCGCGGGGCGACGACCATCAAGACCGGCATCGGCATCCACACGGGCGAGGTCGTCGCCGGCAACATCGGCAGCGAGAAGCGCATGGAGTACACGGTCATCGGCGACACGGTGAACCTGGCCTCGCGCCTCGAGAGCTCGACGAAGGAGCTCGGCACGCCGGTCCTCATCAGCGACGACACCTACCAGCTCGTGAAGGATCACATCGAGGCGCGCGCGGTGAAGGAGATCACCGTCAAGGGCCGCCAGCAGGCAGTGATGACGTGGGAGGTGCTGGGCCTCAAGGGCGAGCCCGCCGCGCCGAAGTCGACCGCTCAGCTCTGAGAGCTACTCTTCCGCGGCGTCCACCGCCGCACGCTCGAGCGGAACGCGAGAGCTCGGAGTGGCAACTTCGCCCGAGACGCGGCCGCCCCCTTCGCCGTGACCTGGGCGTTCGCGGAGGCGGCGCTGGATGGTGAGGTAGATGGCCTCGTGCGTGGCGGGCGCGGGGAGCTCGACGACGCCGCCCGGCGCGCCGAAGGCGGCGACCGCGTCGCGAAGCGCCTCGCGCACGCTGATGGCGAGCATGAGCGGCGGCTCGCCGACGGCCTTGCTGCCGTGGATGGTGCCGGGCTGCGCCGCGTCCTCGAGCAGCTCGACGCGGAAGTCGGCCGGCGCGTCGCCGATGGCGGGGATCTGGTACGTGCTGGCCGAGTGCGTGCCGAGCGCGCCCTTGTCGCTCCACTTGAGCTCCTCGCTGGTGAGCCAGCCCATGCCCTGCACGAACGCGCCCTCGACCTGGCCGCGGTCGACGCCCGTGTTCAGCGTGTCCCCCACGTCGTGCAGGATGTCGACGCGGAGCACGCGCTTCATGCCGCTGCGCGCGTCGACCTCGACCTCGCTCACGGCGGCGCCGTACGCGAAGTAGTAGAACGGCGTGCCGCGACCCTTCGCCCTGTCGTAGGCGATGCCCGGCGTGCGATAGAAACCGGTCGCCGCCAGGCTGATCTGCTCGACGTGCGCGCGCTCGCACAGCTCGGCGAAGGTCACCGAGTCCGAGGGGGCGGAGCGGGCGAAGACCAGGCCGTTCGCGAAAGAGATGTCTGCACTCTGCACGGATCGCGACGAGCGCTCGGCGAGGAGCTTCGCGGCGAGGGGGGCGAGGCGCGTGCGGAGCGCGTCGCAGGCGTTCTTGACGGCTGCGCCGTTGAGGTCCGCACCGCTCGAGGCCGCCGTCGCGGAGGTGTTCGGCACCTTGTCGGTGCGTGTCTTCATCACGCGCACGGCCTCGGCGGGCAGGCCGAGCTCGCGCATCGCGACGCCGCGCATCTTGGTGTAGAGCCCCTGCCCCATCTCGGTGCCGCCGTGGTTGATCTGCGCGGTGCCGTCCCGGTAGAGCAGCACGAGCGCGCCGGCCTGGTTGAGGAAAGACGCAGTGAACGAGATGCCGAACTTCACCGGCGTCATCGCGATGCCGCGCTTCTTGTCCTCGTGCCGGGCGTTGAACTCGGCGATGGCCTGCCGGCGCCGGGCGAGCTCGCTGCTCTCCGAGAGGCGCCCCCAGATGCGCTCGAGGCGGCAGTGCTCGATGCGCTGGCCGTAGTGCGTCTCGTGGCCGTCGCGGTAGAAGTTTCGAGCGCGGACGACCTCGGGCAAGAGGCCCAGCTGACGAGCCACGCGATCGATCGCGTCCTCGATGACGACCATGCCCTGGGGCCCGCCGAAGCCTCGGAACGCGGTGTGCGAGACATGGTGCGTCTTGGCGACGCGCCCGGTCACGTCCACGTTCGGGACGAAGTAGGAGTTGTCGATGTGGAAGAGCGCGCGGTCGCAGATCGACTCGGACAGATCGGCCGACCAGCCGCCGTCGGAGACGAGCTCCGCCTTCCACGCCAGGAGCTTGCCGTCGTCGTCGAAGCCGATCTCCCAGCGCGCGAGGAACGGGTGGCGCTTGCCGGTCAGCGTCATGTCGACGTCGCGATCGAGCTGCACGCGCACCGGGCGGCGCGTCTTGTAGGCGGCGAGCGCGACGAGCGCCGCCCACGTGTTGCCCTGCGTCTCCTTGCCCCCGAAGCCCCCGCCCATGCGCGGCGCGGTGACGACGACCCGGTTGCGCGGCAGCGCGAGCACGTGCGACACGGTCGCCTGGATCTCCGACGGGTGCTGCGTCGAGCTCGTCACGTGGAGGTCGCCGTCGTCGCCGCACTCGGCCCAGGCCGCCTGGCTCTCGAGGTAGAAGTGCTCCTGGCCGCCGATGTGCAGCTCGCCCGAGAGCGTGTGCGGCGCGCTCGCCATCGCGCCCGCCGCGTCGCCGCGCGCGATGCGGTGCGGATCGGTGTGGAAGCTGCTGTTCGCGATCGCGTCCTCGATCGAGAGGATCGCCTCGAGCGGCTCGTACTCCACGCGCACCTTGGCCGCCGCGGCGCGGCACGCCTCGTACGAGTCGCCCACGACGACCGCGACGATGTGGCCGAAGAACAGCGCCTCGTCCTTCGCGAAGAGTGTCTCGTCGTGACGAATGGCGCCGACGTCGTTGTCGCCCGGGACATCCTCGGCCATGAGCACGCACGCGACGCCCGGCATCTTCGCCGCCTCGCTGGCATCGCGCGACTTGATGCGCGCGTGCGCGTGCGGCGACGTCACCGGCCAGAGCACCAGCGTCCCACCCCGCTTCTGCGCCTCGTCGTCCACGTACTGGGCCGCGCCCGTCACGTGCCCCACCCCGCTCTCGTGCCGCAGCCCGACTCCGACTCCGTCTCGGTCTCCGTCTCCGTCTCCGACTCTGAAGATCAGCGGAGCATCCAGCCCCTCGCTCTGCTCTCCGCGCACGAACTTCTCGAACAGCGAGGCGATCAATCCTCGCCGGAAATCCTTCCCGGAGCGCACGTCGCCGATCGGCGTCGCCTCGGTCTCCAGGATCGGGAGCACCGCCGCCAGCGTCTCCTCGTCGAGCCGCCTGCCGATCAGCGCCGCCTCGGCCTTCTTCGCCCTCACCGGCGTCGCCGCCACGCCGCCGTACGCCAGCCGCGCGCGCGTCACCACGCCGGCCTTCTCGTCGACCGCGAAGGCGCACGCGACGATGCTGATGTCGAGCTCGCGCCGCTTGCTGACCTTGTAGGAGTCGAAGCGCCGCCGCACGCCCGCGGGCGCGTGGGGCCAGACGATCTCGACGACCACCTCGTCGCGCGCGCGCAGCGTCTTCCGGTACCCGGTGAAGAATCCGTCGATGGGCACGCGGCGCTTCGTCGGCGGCTTGCCGCGACCAGCGCTCTTCGCGAGGACGATCTCGGCGTCGAGGGCGAGCAGGAGCGGCGGCGTGTCGCCGATGGGCGAGGCGGTGACGATGTTGCCCGCGAGCGTCGCGCGGTGGCGGATCTGCCGCGACGCGAAGACGCGCAGCATCTTGTCGACCGCCGGGAGCTCGCCCGCGAGCGCCTCTTCGACCTGCGTGAGCGTGGCCGCACCGCCGACGTGCCAGCCCGCGTCGTCGCGCCACACGCGCGACAGCTCCGCGACGCCGTCGGTCGAGATCAGCGTCGGGAAGGCGCGCGCTTTCTTGTTGATCTCGACGCCGATCTCGGTGGCGCCCGCGAGCAGCTCCGCCTCGGGGTGCTCGGCGAGCAGGTCGCACAGATCGGCCAGCGTCGTCGGGCGGAAGAACTTCTCGGCGCGGCCGGCGTGATCGGTCGCGGAGTACTCGAGCGCCGCGAGGGCGGACACGTCCTTGGCGAGGCGAAGCTGGAAGAGATCGCTCTCGGGCTCGCGCCGCATCTCTTCGGCAGCGACCATCGCGTCGCGAATGGGGCGATAGCCGGTGCAGCGGCAGAGGTTGCCGTGGAGCTGCTCGCCGAGCTTGCGCAGGCGCTCGTCGCCCTCGCCGAGATCGGTGCGGTAGTGCCCCTCGAACATGCTCATCACGAAGCCGGGCGTGCAGTAGCCGCACTGCGAGCCGTACTTCTCGACCATCGCGCGCTGCACCGGGTGCAGGTCCTCGAGCCGCGGCAGGTGCCCGCCGGGGGGCGTCTTCGCCAGGCCCTCGACGGTCCACACCTCGCGACCGGCGAGCGCCGGCAAGAGCGCGAGGCACGCGTTGATCGCACGGAAGGTGGGCCGGCCCGCCGCGTCGCGCTCGACGACGGCGACGGTGCACGCTCCGCAGTCGCCCTCGGCGCAGCCTTCCTTCGTGCCGGTCAGCCCCTGGGAACGGAGCCAGGAGAGCAGGCTGCGGTGGACGGGCTCGCCGCGGATGACGTGGCGCTCGCCGTTGATGGTGATGTGGATCTCGGGCTGCCGATCCATTCGGTGAGTATAGTCCCGCCTCAGGGCTGCGCGTCGTAGAAGTGCAGGCCGTCGATCAGGGTGCGAGCCTCGTCGGCGTGATTCGCCCCGTCGTTCCAGACCGCGACGATGGCGAAGGCGAGGCCCTTGCGCACGAAAAGCCGCATCGTGGAGGCGACCTTGTGGACCTCGGCGCCGCTGCGCAGCGCGTAGCGATCGGAGAGCTCGAGGCCCTGGACGCCGTCGACGTCGTGCGGGCGCGGGCCGTCGGTGACGGCAAAGCTCTCGAGGTTGGAGCTCATGACGGCCTGCTGCTGGGCGAGCAGCTCGGCCACGGTCGCGTCGGCGGGGAGGACCATCGCCGTCAGGGTGAGGGTGAGCGCGTCGCCGGGGGCGAGGTCCTTCGAGAGCGTGAGCAGCGGCAGGCCCTTCTTCTGCGGGGCACGGCTCTCGAGCGACGCGGTGAGGCGCGGGTTGGCCGACGAGCGGATGCGTGCGGCGAGCTCGTCGTCGCCGACGACGTGGAAGCCCGGCGGCACGGCGAGGCTGACGCCGAGGTCGTCGAAGCGGACGACGGAGGCGCTCGGCGGGGGTTCGGGCGCGGTGCTGGAGGCGCTCGGCGAGGCGGAGGTGCTGGGCGGCGGCGTGACGGGCTGAGGCGCGGCTCCGCCGCAGGCGACGGCTGCGGCGAGGGCGAGGGCGAGGGGGCCGAGGCTGGCTTTCATCGTGGGGCGCACTTTACGGGGAAAAGAAAGACGAAGGGGAATGTAAGAAGGGGAATGGAGATGGAGACGGAGGCAGAGATGGAGGCGGAGACGGAGACGGAGACGGCGGCGCGTCAGGGTCCGAGGGGAGGCTCGCGGGATGAGCCAATAATTCATTGGTCATATGACCAACAAAAACACGATAACCCTATGATGTTGCTAGGCAGTCGCATAAAATATTGGTTCTGTGACCAATATATTCTTCGCTGACGCGGAGGGCTCACGATTCTACACATCTCTGCTGGTAGAGGATCGAACAGGAAGATCGGAAGTTCCACCCACTGGCGGCGCACGAGCCGCGCGGGTGGGAGCGAGGGACTCGGCGCGAGGGTCCCCGCCGGGGCCCGAGCTCGGAGGCGGTCAGCCTAGGCGGCGGCGGATGGCGGCGGCGAAGCGCGCGGGGGCCTCGGGGTGGGCGCGCAGGAAGAGCTCGGGCTCGACGACCTCGAGCTCGGTGAGGCAGAAGCCTCCGCGCGCGTCACTGACCACGCCGTCGACGCGGGCGTAGAGGAAGTCCTCGCCTGCGGCGGCGAGGGCTCGGCACGCCTCTTCGATGAGGGCGTCCGGCGGGTGAGTGAATTCCGTGCGGCCGCCGAACTCCTCCTGGACGCGGAAGTCGCCGCCCGCCGGGCGCTTGAGCACGGCGTGGCTGAACTTGCCGTCGAAGAAGATCAGCGACCACTCCCCTGCCCGCTCGATCTCCTCCACGTACGGCTGGAGCATGGCGTCCCCCTCGCGGACGATCTGGTCGAACAGCGCGACGTGCTCGGCCGCGTCGGCGGCGTCGAAGAGCGCGGTGCGGAACGCGCCCGCGGAGACCGAGGGCTTGAGCACGATGCGCGACCAGCCGCTCGCGCGCACCGCTTCCTCGAGCGAGTCGGCCTTCGAGAGCACACGCGTCGGCACCACGCGCGCTCCGAGCTCGGCGAGGTAGCGCTTGTCGAGCCAGCGGCGCGCCCCGCGGTTCTCGAGCCGCACGCCGCTGCGTTCGAGCCGCTCGAGCACGAGCGAAAATTCCTGGGCGCGGCGATACCAGTCCCACGGCGACCGGATGACGGCGAGATCGAAGCCACGAAGATCGAGCGCCGGATCGTCCCAGACCACCGCCTCGACGCTCACCCCTTCGGCCTCGAGCGGCCTGATCGCAAGCCGATCATCCGCCGTCAACCCCACGAGCTCCCGGCTCGTCAGAAAGCCCACACGCATCCCCGCATCCTACTCCGCCTCGCCTCCGCCTCCGCCTCCGTCGTCGTCTCCACCTCCGTCCCCATTCCCCTTCTTACATTCCCCTTCGTCATTCTTTTCCTCGTAAAGTGCGCCCCACGATGCCCTACGCGTCCCTCCGCGACTGCGTCCTCGATCTCGAGAAGACCGGCCGCCTCCGCGCCGTCGACGCGGAGATCGACGCCGACCTCGAGGCCGCCGCCATCCACCGTCGCGTCTTCGCCGCCGGCGGCCCCGCCCTGCTCTTCCGCCGCGTCAAGGGCTGCGCCTTCCCGATGGTGTCGAACCTCTTCGGCACGAAGGAGCGTGCATATTACATCCTTCGCTACGGCCTCGACGCCGCGCGCGCCCTCGTCGCCGCCCGCACGCGACCCGCCGACTTGATGCGCGCCCCATCGCGGACGCTCGCGCTGCCATCTGCCGCGCTCCACGCCGTGCCGCGCTTCGTCCGCTCAGGCCCGGCGCTCGAGCACGCGACGCGCATCTCGGCGCTGCCGCAGGTGCGCTGCTGGCCGCGCGACGGCGGGGGCTTCGTCCTCTTGCCGCTCGTCTACACCGAGCACCCGGAGTCGCCCGGCGTCTTCGGTTCCAACCTCGGGATGTACCGCGTCCAGCTCTCCGGCAACGAGTACGCGAGCGACCGCGAGATCGGCCTCCACTATCAGCTCCACCGCGGCATCGGCGTGCACCACCAGGCCGCGCTCGCGCGGGGAGAGCCTCTGCGCGTCAACGTCTTCGTCGGTGGGCCGCCCGCGATGAGCTTGGCCGCCGTGCTGCCGCTGCCCGAGGGCGTCCCGGAGGTCCTCTTCGGCGGCGTGCTCGCCGGGCGCGCGGTGCGCCTCGTGAAGAGCGAGCGCGGCCCCGCGGTCTGGGCCGACGCCGACTTCGTCATCCGCGGCGTCGTCGACCCGGGCGTGCTGAAGCCCGAGGGGCCGTTCGGCGATCACCTCGGCTACTACTCCGAGGCGCACGCCTTCCCGTTCTTGCGCGTGGAGGGCGTCACGCACCGCACGGACGCGATCTGGCCGTTCACCGTCGTCGGGCGCCCTCCCCAGGAGGACACGATCTTCGGCGAGCTCGTCCACGAGCTGTTCGGCTCCGCGGTCACGAGCGTGCTGCCGGGCGTGCGCGCGGTACACGCCGTGGACGAGGCGGGCGTGCACCCGCTCTTGCTCGCGATCGGCAGCGAGCGCTACGCGCCATACGCCAAGAGCTCGCGGCCGATGGAGCTGCTCACGCAGGCCAACGCCCTCCTCGGCCAGGGCCAACTCTCGCTCGCCAAGTACCTGTTCATCGTCGACGGCGCCGACGCGCCCGGGCTCGACGTCCACGACGTGCGCGCCTTCTTGTCGCACGCCCTCGAGCGGTTCGAGCCTTCGCGCGATCTGCACTTCCAGACGCAGACCACGATCGACACGCTCGACTACTCGGGCTCGGCGCTGAACGAGGGCAGCAAGGTCGTCGTCGCCGCGCGCGGCCCCAAGCTCCGCGAGCTCGCCTCCTCGGTCCCCTCCTCGCTCGCGCTGCCGGACGGCTTCCGCGACGCGCGGGTCGCCATGCCGGGTGTGCTCGCCGTCTCGGCGCCGCGCTTCTCGCAGGGTGACGGATCGGCCGAACGCTTCTGCGCGGCGTTCTCGGGCGACGCGATCACGGGCTTCCCGCTCGTGGTGCTGGTCGACGACGCCGAGCTCACGGCGCGCTCGCTCGCGAACTTCCTCTGGGTGACCTTCACGCGCTCGGACCCGGCTCCGCACGTCCACGGCGTCGGCGCCTTCTCGCGCGACAAGGCCTGGGGCTGCACCGGCTCGGTGGTCATCGACGCGCGCATCAAGCCCGGCCAGGCGCCCGCGCTCGAGGAAGACCCTGCGGTCACCGCGCGCGTCGAGGCGATGGCCGCGCGCGGAGGCCCGCTCGCCGGCCTGTTCTGACGGAAACTGGGCCGAGACGCGGCGCCTCGGTAGCCTGCCCGGGTGCGGGCCTACATCCTCGAGGACGGCGCGGTGCGCGAGACGACGAAGCACGACGACGTGCGCGCGGCGTTCGCGGCCAGGCGACCCCTGTGGGTCGACCTCGAGAGCCAGACCGCGGACAACGACGCGCTGCTGGGCGCAACGTTCGGCATCCACCCGCTCATCGTCGAGGACATCTGGACGGACCGCTCCAACCCGAAGCTCGAGGGGTTCCAGGCCTACCTCTACGTCTGCGCGCATTCGGTGCGGCGCGACGGGCACGATCTCGTCCCGTGCGAGCTCGACCTCGTCGTCGGCGCGTTCTGGGTGATCACCCACGATCAGCACGGGATTGCCACGCCAGCGCTGAAAGACGAGATCGTCCGGTCACCGCGCCTCTTGTCGCGCGGGCCGGCCTGGGTCGCGCACGCCGTGCTCGACGGGCTCGTCGACGGCTACCTTCCGATCATCGACGCATTCGACGACGACATCGGCGCGCTCGAGGACGACGTGCTCGCCAAGGCGGGCACTCCGGACGGGCGGCCGCTGCTCGAGCGCATCCTCGGGCTCAAGCGCGCGCTGCAGGGGCTGCGGCGCGTCACGGTCCACCAGCGCGAGCTGCTCCTCCGCCTGGCGCGCGGCGAGTTCGAGGTCTTCCCGCCCGAGGTCCTGCCGTACCTGCGCGACGTGCACGACCACTTCGTGCGCGTCGGCGATCTGGCCGACAGCTACCGCGATCTCACGACGAGCGCGCTCGACGCGTACCTGAGCGTGCAGTCCAACCGCATGAACGAGGTGATGAAGACACTCACGCTCATCTCCACGGTCATGCTGCCGCTCACGTTCATCGCTGGCGTCTACGGGATGAACTTCGAGCACATGCCCGAGCTCAAGTGGGACTACGGCTACGCCTTCGCGCTCGGACTGATGGGCGCCATCGCCGTGGGCTCGATGATATGGTTCCGCCACAAGCGCTGGGTCAGCTGATCCTCGCCGGCGCCGCCGTACGCCCGACTCAGTCCCAGTGATTGTCCCACGCGCAGTTCTCCGCGCCGCGATGCCGGCACGCGCTGTGAACGACGCGAATGTTCTTGCCCCCCGACAGCTCGATGGCCGCCTCGAACCACCCGCAGACACCGAAGCCGCAGAAGTAGTACGGGAACGTCTTGCCGGTCTGCACGACGCGCACGCCGCCGTCGCTCATGTCTTCGCCCTTCATCGGCGAGTCGCGAATGTAGGTCGCCGCGACGATGCCCACGCGCTTCATGAGGAAGCGCGGCGTTCCTACCTTGAAGAGCACCTTGTAGAGCGTCGGCAGGTCGTGCTTGGCGATGGCGCCTCCGAATTCCCGCATCTTTTCGAGATCGCCTCCCATCGGACCTTCGAGGATGGCGCGGTCGACGTCGATCATGTCGCCGAACGAGCACCACACGAAAGGCAACGGCGGTTTCTCGACGATGGCACGGGCGGCGGGCACCGCGGCGGCGATGCGTTGCAGCTCCTTCTCGCCGAAGCGATCGCGGACGTACCAGATGCGCGAGGTCATCAGGTTGCCCTTCACGCCGCCGCTGCGCATCTCGTCGAGGCGCGTCAGATCGCCGAGGATGGGATCGGGTAGGGAGCGCTTCATCGTACACCGGCAGCGTAGCGCGATTCGGCCCCGCTCGAGGCAAGCGAACGGCCCGCAAGATGACGAAGGTCACGGCGAGACGCGGCGGTAGACGAGGGTTTCGTCTTCGGACGTCATCTTGCCGACTCGCTCCCAGCGCCGGCTCGCGTCGAGCGCGCGCCGCGCTTGCTCGGACCCGGCGGCGACCCACTTCGCGTTCATCGTGTCGAGGTCGCTCAGCCATGCTCGCGCGTCGGCGCCGCACTGGACGACCTTCACCTCGTTCGAGAACTCGAAGTTCCACATCGCGCCGATGAAGAGCACCTCCTGGTCGACCGCGGCGACGTCGCCTTCGTGCAGCTCGTCGTCGCGCGCCTTCGCGAGCAGCTCCATGTGCGGGTGCTCGAGGTGAGACCGCGAGCCGAATGGATGCCGGAGGAAGCTCGTGTCTTGCGCTGCACCCCAGGACCAGAGCCAGTCGTTCATCCAGAAGAGCGGCATCACCGAGAGCACGAGCGACGCCCCGAGCGCGCCCTCTCGCAGCCGCTGCCAGCGCGCGCTGGAGAGGAGCCACGCGACGAGCGTCATCATGCAGACGAGGATGTGGATGTTGTAGCGCGCGTTTCTTCCGAGCGTCGGCGTCGTGAGCGTGAAGACGAGGCCGAGCGCGACGACCCAGCCCAGGTTCTCGAGCCGTGGGCCGCGCGTGCGCCCGAGCAGCGCGAACGCGCCCTTCGTCAGCACGACGACGACCCCGATGGCCGCGAGCGGGAAGACGACCCAAGGGATCGCGTAGCCGAAGCCGTGACGGATCAGGTCGACGAGCCCCGTCCCCGGGTTCTCGTAGTAGCTCCGGAACGTGTCCCGAAACGGCTGATCGGTGACGATCTCGCGCAGCGTCAAGATGCCCTTCCAGTCGATGCCGAGCGCGCTCACCTGCACCGTCACCGGCCAGAGCGGGTTGTGGTACTCGCGCCAGTTGCGCAAGTACGGCACACACCCGACGGCGGCGACGAGCAGGGCGCCCGCGGCGATCGACGACGCCACCGCCGCGCGGCGCGTCCGCCGCAGCCGCACGACGAGCCGCACGCTGACGACGATCCCCACCGCCGCGGCGATCGCCAGGCCCGAGCCCTTCGACGCGACGAGCAGCCCCGCGGCGAGCCACACGCACCACGCGTCGCGCACGCGCACCGTAGGGCGCGTCGCGAAGTGGAGCGCGGTCACGGCGAAGAGAGCGACCTCCACGTCGTTCTCGACGAGGCAGATCTGCGACCAGATTTGCGGCATGAACGCCAACACGGCCGCCAAGCCCATCGCGCTCACGCGGTCGGTGAAGCGCCGGAAGAGCAAGTACGCCGCGGCGACGAGCGCAGGGTACGAGAGGACGTTCGGGAGCTCGACGAGCGTGCGATCGGTGAACGCGACGAACCACAGCGCGGTCATCTCGCACAGCCTCGGGTAGCCGTTGATGGCCTGGAGCGTCGCGTTCGGCGGGAGCCACATCGTCGCAAAACCGTGGTTTTGCAGCGCGAAGCCGATGATGGGCTCGTGGTAGATGAGCGCGTCCCATTCGGCGTTCGGCACGCGCCACGCCTCGAAGAGCGCGTACGCCATCAGCGCGATTGCCCAGCCGACGCCGATGAAGACGACCGAACGCACCCGCGCGCACTCGCGGAGCGCGTCGACGGGGATGGCCGCGATCGCGCGCGCCGCGCGGGCGCACTCGACGAGGAGGGTGCGAGCGGGCATGGCGCGCGAGAGCGCAACGAACGTCCCCGCGAAGAGCACCAGCGCGGCGACCGCCAGTCGCGGCCGCGTGAGGATCTCCAGGTAGCCGAGCGCGAGCGCGGGCGCGCCGACGAGCGCGAGGAAGACGGCGGTGGCGACCACGTAACGCTCCACGCGCGCCCGAGTGGCGAGGACCGCGACGCCGAGCGCGTCGAGCGCCGCGAACGCGGTCAACGTGCAGAAGAGGCCCCAGCCCATCGACGCGAGCGTTTCACGAAACGGAACGTCCGCGCTACGTGCAAACGACGCGCGCCGTCACCGCGGTGGGCGCCCCAGGACGAGCACGAGCTTCCTCAGTAGCGCGTGCGCGACCGCGTACGCAGCGATGGCGATGAGCAGGGACCACTCCAGGGGATGCCCAGCCCCGTCATCGCCCGCGCGGAACAGCCATTGGAACGGCAGGTACGGAGATGCCGAATCGACCGGCGCGTAGAGGGCTCCGGTGGACGCCCAGATGAGCCGTACGAAGTCCGCGTTCGGATCCGCGCCCGCGTAGGTGAGGATGAGGCGCGCCACGAAGAGCAGATAGATGGCGCCGAAGAACACCGCCAGCAGCTGGAGCGCTCGAATGGCGACGGTCGAGCGAACGATGAGGCCGCGGTGAAACACGAGCGTGCCGCTGTCTGTGCCGATTCGCATGACGCACGTGGGGTGCATTCGACGTGCCCGACGCCGCTGCCGTCGAGCTCGGGAGCGAAGAGCTCGGCGCTATCGCGAGCGCTCACGGACGAGCGCGCCGCGGAGCAGCTCGACGTCCTCCCGCTTCGCGAGCCCGAGCCCGAGAGACACGGCGGTGAACGCGACCACGCAGAGCGGGATCGCGAGGAGCGGCGAAAGCGGCGGCAGAAGGAGGATCAACGCGCCGGTCGCCAAGGCGGTCGCGAGCGCGCGGACGACATCGGCGGCGATGGAGCGCCCGATGCTCCCGCGGGGAAGCAGGTAGATCGACCCGGCCAGCACCACGACCTCGCTCGTGATGAAGGCGACGATGACGCCGATCCCGCCGTTGCCGCCGTGCCGCTGGAAGTGAGGGATGAGCACGATGTCGAGGCCGGTGCTCACGACCACGCTCACGGCCTTCGTCACGGCGAACCCCACGGTGCGCCCCACCGCCGTGAGCGCGTGGCCGAGCAGCACATCGATGAAGATGGCGAAGAGGCCGAGACCGAAGATCCTCAGGATCGCGCCGGCCGGCGCGAAGCCCCTCGCCCCGTAGACGAGGCCGGTCGCGACGTCGGCGAAGAGGAAGGTCCCGATCCCGCCGAGCGCGCCCAGCCACAGCATCGGCCGCAGCGCCGCGCGGAGCTCGTCGCGGAGCGCCCCCGGCTCGCGGGCGGCGCGCGAGAGGCGGGGGTAGAAGGCCGACGCGAGGATCATGGAGGGCGCGAGGAGCGTTCCCATGATGGTCCGCGCGGCGCCGTACCAGCCCACCGGCGCCGCCGGCACCAGCTTCGAGAGGACGATGGCGTCGAGGTAGGGCTGGATCGCCACCACGGCCGTCATCGCGACGATCGGCGCGCCGCCCGCGAGCATCTCGCGCGCCGTCTTCCACGAGGCCGACAGGCGACCGGCGCGAAGCCTGCGGTAGAAGCGAACGGCGACCGCGAACGCGAGGAACCCTGCGATCGCCTGCGCGACCATGACGCCGGGGATCCCGGTGCGGAGCTGGAGGGCCAGCACCGTCAGGGTGACGATCGCCGCCTTGTTGAGGACGGAAACGGTCGCGTCGAGCCCCATGCGGTCGTGCGCGCGGAAGATCAGCCCGCACGCCTGCGACAGGGCAAACGGCAGGCTCGACCAGATGAACGCGACCGCGTAGGCGCAGGTCTTGCTGTCGTAGCCGAGGGCGCGCGCGGCGAGCCAAGTGGGCCCGGATACGGCCGCGGCGCCGGCGAGGCGCAGGACGAGCGCGGTCCCGAGCAGGCTCGGGGCTCGGCCCGGCTCGCGCGCGACCTCTCGCACCACGAACAGGAGCTGGCCCCACTCGAGCAGGACGGCCGCGAAGGCCGCCATCGACACGACGAGGAAGTAGAGCCCGAAGTCGCTCGCGCCGAGGGACCGCCCGAGGGCCGCGCTCATCAAGATGGCGAGCACGGTGGTCGCCACCTGGCCGAGCACCAGGTAGAACGCATTGCGCGCGACGGTGGCGCCGCGCTCGCCGAGTGCCGGCGCCACTCGCGCTGCGACTGCGGTCTCCGAGCTCAAGCGAGATCCATCTCGCTCTCCCCGGAGTGCACCGCGAGATCGTGTCGCAGCCCGGCGTCTCGTTTTTTGTTCGGAACACGCACGCCGATAACGGTAGGGTCCGGGATCGCGCTTGCAAGGCGGGCAGGTGTGCGCAATGTCCGTGGTCGAGCGTCCAGCTGAGCTGGTCGCCAACGGTTCAGCTCGGCGGCCGCAGAGCTTGGCGCTACATCAGCCTCGCGGAGAGCTCGTCGTGGACGTGCCGCGCGGTCGGGCGGCCTGCCGGTAGCCGAAGCGGGCCCGTCAGCCGACGTCGAGCGTGTGCACGCGAGCTGCAATCACCTCGTGGATCCGCTCGACGACCTTCACGACGATGCACGTCACGTTGTCCCTTCCGCCGTGATCGTTCGCGACCTCGATCAGGCTGAAGGCGGTCGCCTCCGGATCCTCGATGTTCTCCAACATGATGTTGGCGATGTCGTCTTCGCTCGCCATCTTCGTCAGGCCGTCGCTGCAGAAGAGGTAGACGTCGGCCGGACGCGGCTTGTCGATGATGAGGTCGACGTCGACCGTCGGCGCGACCCCGATGGCGCGATAGAGATGGTCGGCGCCTTTCCCCTCGTAGCCGAGCTGCTGCATGGTGTGATCGGTCGTCAGCCGGCGCAGCTTGCCGGCGCGAAAGCGGTACGCGCGGCTGTCGCCGACGTGCGCGATGTAGGTCCGCTGCTTGTCCGGGGAGAAGCGCGCGGCGACGATGGTGGTCCCCATGTGCGAGAGCTCAGGCTCTGCCTGCGCGCGCGCGAAAACGGCCGCGTTCGCCTTCTGCACGGCATACGCGATCTCCGCTCCGCGACGTGGGACCGAGGGCTCGAGCGGCTCGGTGAAGGCCTGGGTCTCGAAGATCTCGCGCAGCGTCGCCACCGCGAGCTCGCTCGCGATCTTCCCGCCCGCGTACCCGCCCATGCCGTCGGCCACCACGAAAACGCCGTGGTCCTCGGCCATGAGGAAGCTGTCCTCGTTGCCCCGCCGCCGCAGGCCCCGATCGGTCTGTCCGCACGCGCTCATGAGGAAGCGCTTCACCCGCTGCGTCGGCTCGTCGATGGCCGCGTCCGGCTCGTCGTCGGGGTAGAATGGCTTCGTCTTCGCGGGAATCTCGTCGAAGGTGACGTCTACCTCGTCTCCCTCGTGCGCGACGGGCACCTCCGGGCTTGCACCGGCCGCCGCCTGGGCGCTCGCCGTCGTCGGGTGAAGGAGCTCGACGGGCGCCGCGCGGATCAGCGTGATCTCGACCTCGTCCTCGTAAACGGAGACCACCGGCAGGGGAGCCGGGACGTCCTTCTCGGGGAGCACCGGCAATGGAGCCAGGACCTCCTCGGGCTGCGCAGGCACGCGCGCCGCGCGTGGCGAAAGCAACCACCAAAGGACGGCAAGCGCCAAGACCGCCGCTGCTGCGATGCCGATCCAGATCATTTCGTAGTGTCGTCCTGAATACCAACTCGCGCCATCGTCTACGACCGTCGCATCGGCTCGTTCCGGGGTCAATCGACGTTTCAGGGCGGCGCCATCCTGCCTCATCCAATCACCGACCTCTCGACTTGCAGCAGGACGCCGCCGCCACGTTCGCGTGACCGAGCGCACTTCGGCCACGTCGAATTCTCTGGACGAGCGCGAGCCGCCCCCCTCGAGCAGCACGCCGCGCGCCTTCACGTCTGCGCGCGCCAGGGACACGGTTGGACCGAGGCGTCTGGCCGGCTTTGATTGCGGCACGACGTCACGCGCGCCGCGCCGCAATCCGCTTGCTTCGCCCCCCCCGGCCGGTAGGTTGCGCCGCGTTCGAGACGGCGCACGCCAGTTCCCGTCGCAACGAAAGGGGCCGTATGCAGACCGCACTGGAGTTCTTGAGGCTGTTCCCTCACGCTCACGTCGACTGGCTCATGCGAGCGGGGACCGAGCAGGCGATTCAACCCGCAGAGGCCATCATTCGCCCGACGGAGCCGTCCGACCGGCTCTTCCTGGTGCTCGAGGGCCTCTTCGGCGTGTACGCGACCCCCTCCGAGGACGGGCTCGGGGACCCCGTTGCCACCGTCGGCGCCGGAGATCTTCTCGGGCTCGTCGCTTGGTTCGACAACAAGCCCCCTTCGAGCTCCGTGGTGGCGCTCGAGCCGAGCGTCGTGCTCGCCCTGGACCGAAAGACCCTTCGGGAGCACGAAGACGCCGACCCGGATTTCGCGGCCCACTTCAACCGCGCGGCCGCGACGGCGCTCTCGATGCGCCTGCGAATGACTCGTGAAGGGCATGCGATCGCGGGGCATCCGGAGCCGAAGCCGGCGCTCTGGAAGCGACTCGAAGAGCCGCTCGCCCGGCTCAGGGAGACCCTCCACGAAACCGACAAGCACGCCGCGAAGAACGACGACGAGGTCTCCGAGAAGCTCGCCGAAGAGATCGGCCGGCGTTTTTCCGAGTTCACCGAGCTCTTGAACGAGACGATCGGCGACGGCTCGGGGCAGCCCGAAGCGGTGCGCGACGAGATCGGGCTTCGCGTTCAGCGGGAGTTTCTGCCGTACCTGCTCCTCACCAAGTGCGCCGAGCGATGGTACTCGAAGCCGCGCGGCTACGCGGGCGACTTCCTGACCATCGAGCAAGTCTACCAACATGACCCTGGTGGCACGGGCCGCATCGGTCCGCTCATCGACCGTCTGTTTCTCGCCATGCCCGCAGCGGTGGCCGTTCGCAACCGGAGGGGGCTGTTGGCCACCATCATCCGAGAGACGGTCGAGCGACGAGACGTCGCGGGACCGGCGAAGGTGACCAGCCTGGCCTGCGGCCCCGCTCGCGAGGTGTTCGAGGTCTTCGAAGCCTTGCCGGACCGGAGCGTGCTCCGGGCGACCCTGCTCGACATCGACATGCAGGCGCTTGCGTTCGTCGCGGACCGCCGCGACCGACTCAAGCTGAAGAAGAACATCCACCTCCTCAACGACAACCTCATCCAGGTCGCGACGGGGCGAAGCCAGCTGCCGCCGGACCAAGATCTCATCTACAGCATCGGACTCATCGACTACTTCGCCGATTCGTTCGTCATCTCGTTGCTCAAGTCGATTCACGCGGCGCTCAAGCCTGGCGGTCGGGTCGTACTGGGCAACTTTCACCCCCGGAACCCGACCAAGGCGGTCATGGACTACGTCCTCGATTGGCGGCTGATTCACCGGACCGAAGAGGACATGAATCGCCTCTTTCGAGCGTCGGCTTTCCGGAAGCCGGCATCGAGGATCCTGTTCGAGGACCAGCGGATCAACCTGTTTGCCGAGTGCGTGAAGTAGATCACGGGCCGACCCTCACCCGCGCCATGGTGGCCGGTCGGGTCCATATGCGGGCCCCGATCGGGCGCGTTCAGCGAGAGCGCCGCGCCCCGCCGTCGGGGTCGACGAGGCGAGTCGTGATCGGGCCGCGAGCTCGGAACTGCGCCACGACTTTCACGCCGTCCTTCGGCGGGTTTGGCTCGTCCTCGTACGACTCGCTCTGCTGGTAGGAGACGACCTCGAAGTCGTTCGGCACGCGCTCGAAGACGTCTACGTAGTCGCCTCCGCCCGCGTAGTAGCACTCGAGGCGCGCCACGAGTTTTTCGTTCGGGTCGGGGGGACCTTCGTTGCAGTCCGGGTCTTGGAAGTCGAAGGACGCGATGCGCTCGCCGGCGAACCGAAGCTCGACCTTCACCCACATTTCCTTCGGCAAGCCGCCGTTGGGATCCTCGACGAATTTCTTCGCGACGATGCGCCACTCGAGATCGTCCGACTTGGGCTCGGGCGCGGGCGCGACCTCGTGCGGGGGAGCGGAGGCGTCGACCGGCGCCAGGCTCACGACCGCGGCTTGCGGCGCGTGGCACGCAACGAGAAGGACGACGAGCGCTCCGGACCGCATCACCGCTACCAGTGCCTACGCTCCAGCGTGCGCTTCGATTCCCATCACGGGAGCGCCGGGACGCGCCCCTTCGAGTCGTCGGCGAGGTTGCGGATGAAGCCCGCCGCCTGGTTGCGGCACGCGGGCACGTCGAAGACGACGAAGTGCCCGTCGCTGTTCGGCGCCGGCGGGAACTGCCCGAGGACGCCGCTCGCCATGCCGCCGGCGAGGTTGCCCGAGAGGCCGCCGGTCGGCACCTGGATGTCGTTGATGCCTCCCCACGCGTCGGCGTCGATGGGTCGCACGCCCGGCAGCTCGCGCGGCAGGCCGAGCGCGGTCGACGCGATCTCGATGCCGTGCGGCGGCGCGTAGTTGTCGCCGGTGCCGTCGGCGGCGATGCCCTCGGTCTGGTAGATGCTCTTGCTGATGCCGTGGCGCGGGTGCGTGATGATGTACGGCATGTAGTGGAGCGGATCGGTCGTATCGACGATCGTCTGCGCCAGGTTGATGACCGGGTGGAAGAGGTTGAGCTCGTCGGCGTAGTCGGCGCTGTTGAGGCCGAGCAGCGTCTTGACCGCGCCCGCCACGCTCGGCGTCGGCTGGGTCTTCTCGAGCAGCGCGACGGTGATCATCGCGCCCGTGCCGGAGAGCACGCCGCCGCGCGTCTGGTCGTCGGCGGCGAGGAAGAGCGGCCCGTTGACGCCGCCCTGCGAGTGGCCGACGAACATGAGCTTCGTCGCGTCGAAGCGGATCTCCGTGCCGGATCGCGAGATCAGCGCCGGGATGGCGGCGTGCGACTCGCTGAAGAGGCGCCCCTGCTGCACGACGTCGATGGCGGCCTGCCGGCCGTTGGTGCGCGCGGCGACGGGGTTGAGGAGGTTGAAGAAGAGCAGCTCGATGTCCGACTCGCGGTTCGGATCGCTCGGCGGGGGCGCGCCCGGCCGCGCTCCATGGAAGATCTGGTCGATGCCCATCGCCGCGACGCACTTCGGAGGCAGCGTCTGGCCGAAGCCGCCCGTCTCGCGCCAGACCGACTCGAAGTCGCCGCCGGTGCCGTGCGCGTACAGGACGAGCGGGTAGCCGTTCGGCGGCATCGGGCAGCCGGCGTCGGCGCGAGGGATGACCAGCGAGAAGCGCATGTCGAACGCGCCCTGCACGATCGGCTTGCCCGAAGCGTCGAAGAGGAAGTTGCCGCCGTCGCCGAGGTTGGTGAACGGGAGCTTGCCGGCCTGGTAGTTCGGCGCGGGGCCGTAGACGCCCTCGTAGATCTCGGAGCTGACGTTCGTCTTCACGAGCTTCCACGAGGACGGATCGATCGTCGGCGGCGGGAAGTCCTGCTTCATCGCGTCCGCGACGCGGAAGAGCTCCTCGGTCGGATCGTTCGTCGTGAACGTCGTCATCTGGACGATCTGATCCTTCGGAACGCCGGCCGCCGCGAGCTCGGCGACCGCGGGCGCGAACGCGTCGTGCGTGGGCTGCACGCGCGGGTCGACGGGCAGCAGGTCGAGCACCTCGAGCAGGTCACGGCTCGGCAGCACGAAGCCGCCGTCGAAGGAGCGCACGGCGCGCGTGACGACGAGCGCGTACGTGGTGTGAGGTCGCAGCGGGTAGCCGTGCGCCGGCGCGATGGCGAGCGTGTGCGGCATCCAGTACAGGCCCGAATTCTGCCGAAAGTACCACTCGGCGAGCTTGCGCTGCCCGTGCTCGGGCGACTTCGGGTCGATGTCGACGAGCTGGATCGCGGCCTCTGCCGAGAGCGTGTCGGCCGGCGCGGGGAGCGTGGAGGTGTCGAGGTCGCCGTCGAAGAGGAAGTAGGCCGCCGCCGCGGGCGAGAAGCCGTCGAGCAGGCCCTTGGTCACGTCCTCGTATTTCTGGACGGTGAGGTTGAGCGTGGGGTTGAGCATCCCCGTCAGGCGAACGGTGCCGTCGGGATCGCGCCGGATGTCGCTCGGGAACGGGTGATCGAACCAGTGCTCGCCGCTCAGCTCGTCGAGGCTCGAGGGCGCCAGGAAGACGCCGTGCACGGTCGTCGGCGACGAGCAGGACGCGCCGAGCGACACCAGCCCCGCCAAGAAAAGTGAAGAAAGGGCGACCGGCCCCTTGCGCATGGTCGGGGAAGGATAGCAAAACGGCAGGGCGTGGACCGACCGAACTTCGCCAAGGGCTACCCCGACGATCCCGAGCTTCTCTCGCTCGTCGACGCGTTCGAGGCCGGCAACTACAAGGCGGTGCGCGACGGCACGGCCCGCCTGATCGCCGACTCGACGAAGGACGACAAGCTCCGCGCGGCGGCGCGGGATCTCCGCTCGCACACCGAGCCGGATCGGCTCCAGGTCTGGCTGCTGGTGCTCGCCGCCGCGGTCGTGCTCGCGCTCTCGGGTTACGAGATCGCCCACCACGCCCAGCCACCCCCCGGCCCGCCTCCCCAGCCCACGATGGAACGAGTCCGTTGAGCGCCTCCGGCTCGTGCACTCCCCGTCCGGATCGAGTCCAATGAGCGCCATGCGCGGCCCGCTTCTCTTGCTCCCTCTCCTCCTCGCGTGCTCCACCGCGCCTGCGCCGTGCGACGTCGCCCTCGGCGGGCCGGGCGCGGACCTCACGCTCGCCGGCACCGGCTCGTGCGCGACCACGCTGCGCCTCGGCCTGCGCGTGGCGACCGGCTCGCCCGACGCGCCGACGTGGAGCGACGCCACATCCTCCCCCGTCCGCGTCGACGGCTCGTGGCAGATGCAGGGCAGCGCCGCCGTCCGGAGCGTGAGCGTCACCACCACCAGCGCCCAGCCGGTCACGCTCGTCGGCCTCGAGTGGTCGACCGACGCGGCCGGCGTCGGCCTCCCCGTCGACCGCATGCTGCACGACGGCTACCAGAGCTGGAACTACACCGGCGTCGAGTCGATCCCCGAGAGCATGGCCGACACGCTCGGCACGGCGCCGCACGGCGGCGACAACGAGAACACCCTCGGCGAGAAGCCCGGCGTGTCGTGGTGGTGGACCGCGCTCTCCGATGCGTCGGGCATGGGCCTGGTCGCGGGGGCGGAGGGCGGCACCCTGCTCAAGACGTACGTCGCCGCCGACGGAGCCGCGCCCGGCCCGATCCGGCTGCGCATCGTCGAGGGCGTGACGGGCGACGCCATCGCGCTCGCGCCGGGCGAGTCGCGCACGCTCGACGGGTTGTTCGTCGCGCTCGGCGACGTGCGCGCGCGCCTCGACGACTACGCGGCCCACGTCGCGTCGCTTCACCCGCCGGCCGTGCCGCGCGCGCCGGCGCTCGCTGGGTGGGGCTCATGGAACATGTATTATACAGGCATCACCGCCGCCACCCTCCGGCAGGAGGCGCAGTCCGCCGCGGCGACGCTCGAGCCGGCGGGCCTGTCGGACTTCCTGCTCGACGACGGCTACGAGCTCCACTGGGGCTCGTGGATGGCGTCGCCGACCTTCGGGGCCGACCTCGCGACGCTGGCGTCCGAGCAGACGGCGGCTGGCCTGCGCCCCGCCATCTGGCTGGCGCCCTTCTACGTGAGCACGAGCGATGCGCTCGTCGCCCAGCACCCCGAGTACTTCGTCCACAACGGCGACGGCTCGCTCCGCACCTTCCAGGGCAACAACGACACCAACGCCGCGCTCGACGTCACGCAGCCCGCCGCACGCGACTTCGTCACGCAGTCCGTCCAGCAGCTTCGAACGTGGGGCTTCCGCACGCTCAAGATCGATTTCCTCTTCGCCGCGGCGCTCGAGGGCGTGCGCGCCCAGCCGGTCACGTCGCTCGAGTCGTTCGCGCAGTGGATGAAGACGCTGCGCGACGCCGTCCCCGACGTGCACCTGGTCGGGTGCGGCGCGCCGATGCTGCCCAGCGTCGGCTGGGTCGACAGCATGCGCATCGGGCCCGACATCGCATATTTCAACAATCCGGCGCCGCAGTACTCGTTCCTGTCGACAGAGGCGCGCCACGTGGCCATGCGCGCGATGACCGACGCCTGGTGGTCGCTCGATCCCGACGTGGTGCTGCTGCGCGGCGGGGCGATCAGCGACGCGGAGGCGTGGACCGTCGTCGTCTTCTCCGCCATGGCCGGCGGCAACTACCTGCTCGGCGATCCCCAGCAGGCGAGCGACCTGCGCCGCGCGATGGCGCTCGCACCCGACGTGATCGCCATCGCGAAGGACGGCCGCGCGGCGCGCCCGGTGGATCTCACCGCGGGCACGGATCCCGAGATCTTCCAGACGCCGTTCTTCCTCGGCCACTTCGACACGGCGATCCCGCACGTGTGGCGCAAGACCACGGCGGATGGGGCGCACGGCTGGCTCGCGGCCTTCGGCTGGGAGATCGACGGCTACGCGGCCACGGTGGATCTGCCCGCCGGCGCGCAAGAGATCCTCGCGCCCGCCGCGCCCGGCCCGCTCGCGCGGCAGCCCGCGTCTGGCGCGAGCGTCACGGTCGGCGCCCACGCCGCGCGCCTGTTCGCCTGGTGAGCTCGACGGCGGCAAGGTGCGGTCAGAGGTCGCCCACGTCGAGACCACCCTCGACGCCGACCTCGACGCCGGCGTCGTCTCCCGAGAGCCCGCTGTCGACGGCGACGCGCGGACGCCGCGAACGCGTCGCGAGCGGCGGGGAGAACGGCAAGCGCTCTTTGCTGGCGCGGGAAAAGAACGTGAGCGCCGATTCGATGTCCCAGTCGGGCAGCGCGTGGCCGCCTTCGCGCGCGACGACGGCGTGCGGCCATCGCTGCTGCGTCAGCTCGTCGTCGAGGCGCTGCATGTCCGGATCGGACAGATCGTCGTCCGCGGTGATGAGGAGCACCGGCACGGTCTCGCGGCGCACGGGCTCGACGAAGACGGGCCCTGCGTGCGCGATCGCGACGGCGTCGAAGGGCGCGAGCGCGCGCTTGACGATGAGCGCCGCGAAGTAGCCGCCGTTCGAGAAGCCGAGCAAGACGTTCGAGCCTGGCCCGATGCGCTCGCGCGCGCGGTCCATTGCCGCCGCCCGGCGCGACACGAACACGGGGCCGTCGATGGCAGTGCGCTCGTTGCTCGGCCAGCAGAAGTAGTCCTTCAGCTCGGGTGCCTTGCACTCGCCCTGCTCGCCGCGCAGCGCGAGCACGGCGAAGCCCTTCGACACGCCGAGCTTCGCGACGCGCGCTTGCCGATCGAGCTCCTCGGCCACCGTGTCGGGCGAGTAGCGCCCGTGCAGGTACACCACCATCGTCGCCGGCGAGCGTTTCTCGCTCGGCGCGGCGAAGCACCCGCCACCCTCGATCGGCTCGAGCCCGTCCGCGCACCACGACTCCATCACCTGCGCAGACGCGGGCGGAGACTCGACGATGCGTGTCGTGCCACGCGAAGGCCACACGTGCGCGAGGAATGCGACGACGCCTCCCGCCGCGCACGCGGCAACGAGCCATAGGGGATGAGGTCTCATGGGTTGGGGGTCGGCCCAACATGGTACGCCGGAACGCGCCTCTGCCGCGACGACGCGGGCCTCTCACCTCAGCCAGGCTGCCGCCAGCCCTAGCGTTCTTCCGGCACGAAACCGAGGAGCTCCTCGACGTCGATCTTCTCGCGCGCGGCGCCGCATCGAAGTCGGTCGTGAATCGGTGGAGCGTCTTCGCGGGCTAGGTGGCGCTTCTACACGAAGCTCGAGACGATCACGCAGCGGTGGCCGTCCGCGGGCGTACGCGAGGGAGCGGTCTTTTCGTTCCCGTCGGCGAAGTGACGACGAGTCGTCGCGGCACGCCGCCCGCCGAATAGCCAATTTTGACGAACGCGATACGATCTCCAGGATGATGACGGTCCGGCCCAAGCCCCTGGGCGCGTCGCTGGAGAGCCTTCCGCTCACTCCAGAAGAAGGATTCGTGCTCTCCCGGATCGACCGCCGACTCGCGGTGAAGGAGCTCGTGGCATTGACCGGCCTCGAAGAGAACCACCTCGAGGGGATCGTGACGAAGCTCGCTTCGCACGGCGTCGTCGAGCTCGAGGGAACGGAGTCGACGCTCGAGGTGGACCCGGAGCCGATGCCGATCGAGCCCCAGGAGGCGCCCGCAACGTCGGAGGAGACGGCCACCCGTGACGAGGACGACGCCGCGAGCGCGGCGGCAGAGCGGGACTATCGCAAGCTCTATGAAGAGAAGTTCCACGTCCTGACGACGGACGCGCGGATCGAGGCCGCGCACACCGCGAAGGGCGCCGACCTGTTCGCGCTCTGCCTCGACCCCGATCCCCGCATCGTCGCGGCGATC